>CAMUGK010000001.1 GCA_947088415.1 uncultured Bacillota bacterium
CGACTCTATTGAAAGTCCAAGAGGTGAAAGTTTTTTAAGTCTTTTTAATAAGTTAAAAGAAGGGGCTTATAAAGGCGATGTTGTTGCTCAAGATGTTGTTGCATATTTTTATAGAGATGGTGCAGGAAGATATCTTGGCGAAGATTATTTAAAATATATGAAATGGGAAATTTTATCTGGTGCTAATGGAAATTGCTTTGCAATTGACAAGCTTCAATTTTTTATGGGTTATGCCTATGACACAATTGTTGACCATGAAGACTTTGGGCTTATGAAATATAGATGCAAAATTGATGAGTATAACTATATTTTTGTTATCGGGCAAAAAATTTGTGAGCAACTTGTCAAAGAGCTTAATATTGATGAAAAAGAGTTATATGAAAGTCGTGACCAATTTTCACCTTACAGGCCAGAACATTTTAGAGACCTTAGAAGAGCGGTTGATAAAGCGCTTCCAACAGTTATCGAATATATGAAAAATAACAAAGATTAATCTTTGTTATTTTTTAACTTATTAAACTGTTGCTTTTAAAAAGTTTGCTTAGAAACTTGCTTCGCTCTTTTAACATATCTAATATTTCTTTAGAAAAACTTGATTGGCTTGCAAGAGCAATTAATTTGTTTGTCAACATAAACTCAATAGATAGTAGTTCCAGCAAAGTTTTTGTTTTGTTGCGAGAAAGAGTTTTGCTTTGAAAGTTAATTTTTCTTTTATAAAATTTGGACAAGACTAAAATATGCTTTTCATTTAGACTATATAACGAACTTGTTCCTAAAAACCCGCCAAGTGCCATAAGGCAACTATTTGATTGCGACAAAAGTGAAAGCACGTCATTTAAAAATGAGTTTTCTAAACTTCTGTCTAAACTTATAAAAATAAAGCCTTTTTTAGATATCTCTTTATTATAGGCTTCTTGCATTTCATCTAAATTTTGTGACGCTATTTTTTCATCATCGAACATAATTTTACACCCTTACTAGTTTTTATGAAAATAAAAAAAATAGTGTTACAAATAAAAAACAATACCCTAATTATTTAGGCATTGTTGGAATAGGTGCTGTAACCATTGGGCCAATTGGGCTGTGCATGGTGATATTTGCAATGATTGTTGCAATGTGTGTTGCAAGCACTTGCATAACTTGAGTAGTTTTAAAATATTCTTCTGGATTTTCGAGAGAGTTATAGGCAGTTGGGTTTACCAAAACTTCCATTCCGATGGTGGCTTCAATTGAAAGAAGCACTTTAGGCTCTGGCTTAATGTTTCGAGTTAAGCAAACTTTGACAGCGTCAGAACGCAATCTTTCAACCTTGATTTCGTCCCAGTTGCGCATATTGATTGTTGCATTGTTTGCTGGCATATCAAGTCTTAAATATTCCACCTTTTCTAAAATTGGTTTAAAGTTCATGTTTTTAATAATTTCTTGCATTGTTTTCTCCTTGTGTAAATTTTGACAAATATAGATTTTTTTAATCATATTGCTTTTAATATATTATCATAAAAACAAAATTTTTACAATTAAATTTTAATTTTAAAAAAAGTTATTTACCAAAAATTAAAATTATCTTCAAAATAACGCCAAAATTTAGCAAATTTGATGAAAAATTTGCAAATTTTAAATAAAAACAAATTTTTTGATTGACCTTGGCTTTTAAATGAGTATAATTATCTTTTGACGGAACTATAAAAGGAAGAATTATGGAAAGCGCAAAAGAACTTATTGAAAAATCAAAAATGTTTAAAAGAGGAGATATAATTGGTGTCGGTGTCAGTGGCGGAGAAGACTCAATGGCTTTGCTTCACTTTTTATCACAACATGCAGAAGAATATGACATTGAAGTTGTTGCAATTCATGTCGACCATGGCATAAGAGAAAATAGTTATGAAGATGCCGACTTTGTCAAACAAAAAGCTAAAGATATGGGAGTTAGATTTTATAAATTTCGCATTGATGCACCAAAACTTGCTAAAGACAAAAATTTAAGCATTGAAACCGCTGCTCGAGATGGAAGATATGGAATTTTTGCTTCACTTATCAAAAAAGGTGTTGTTGATAAAATTGCACTTGCTCATCACACAACAGACCAAGCGGAAACTATTTTAATGCATATCTTTCGAGGCTCAGGCATTTCTGGTGCAAAAGGTATGGAAGTTGTTCGTGACAATATTTATGTTAGACCATTTCTTACAACCAGCAAAGCACAAATTAAACAATATTGCATAGACAACCGAATTGACAATGTTGAAGACTATTCAAACAAAGATAATTCTTATAATCGCAACTTTGTTCGCAATGTGCTTATGCCAGAAATCCAAAAACGTTGGCCTAACGCTGTAAACTCAATTGCAAATTTTGGGCAAGCCGTTGCCGAAGATGATGAATATATCAATAGCAATGTTTACGCAGATGCAACAATGGTGCATGAAAAAGAAGTTAAAATTCCGCTTAGTTATTTTCTTTACCCAAATTCAATTGTTGCAAGAATTATTTTTAAGGCTGTAAAGGCTATTGGAATTTCGCAGGATGTTGAACGCAAACATATTTTGGCAATAAAAGAACTTGCAAACAAAGGTCAAAATGGTGCGAGAGTTTATTTACCTTTTGAAGCGATTGCAATAAAAGAATATGACTATTTGACTATTTACAACCGTCATGAAGAAGAATATACTTTAAATCAACCTTTCAAGTGCGGGGAATTCGATGTTGAAGGCTTTGGCAAAGTTGTTGTAAGACGTGTAAAAGATTTCACCCCAAAAGAAAATGTTTTATATTTAGACTATCGTCTTGTTCCAAAAACTGCCACTTGGCGCTTTAGGCAAGACGGCGATGTTTTCACAAAATTTGGTGGCGGAAGCAAAAAACTTAAAAGTTATCTTATAGACAAGAAAGTTCCACAACGCCTTCGCAACCTTTTGCCTGTGCTTGCAGATGACAATGAAGTTTATGCAATTGCAGGCATTGAAATCTCAGATAAAGTTAAAGTAGGAGATGTCCCAACTGCTTTCATGATTGAAGTTATAAAAAAGTAGGCAAAAAATGCCTACTTTTCTAAATTTTTGACAAAATATCTTAAAATTCTTATGAAATTTAAAATTTTTGTGCTATAATGCCGATATGAAAACTAATGAATTTGCTAAAAAGCTTGACGTTCGAAGTCAATATAGAAAAAATCAAAAGTTTAGATTTATTTGCGAAATTTTAGGTGTTGCACTTGGTGCAATCATTTGTGGTATGGCATATCCCACATTTTGTTCGCCTGCAAATATTATTCCGAGTGGACTTACAGGTCTTGCAGTTATTATTGCAGAAGCACTAGGTATTGGACAATTTTATTCAATAGTTTATTTGGTGATTAATGTTGTCTTATTTCTTATTGCGCTCAAATTGTTTGGCTGGAAGTTTATTGTTTTTACGCTAGTGGGGATAGGGGCATATACTTTAGCCATTGAGTTTTTTGCTATTCCAGGAATTGCGAATGTTAATCCTGAAGAAGTTATGACAAGTTACAGACTTTTATACTGTCTTATTGGTGGCGGAATTGCTGGCGTTGGTCAAGGCATTGCCTTCCGTTTAGGTGGGTCAACAGGTGGGTCTGACATTGCAGCAAAAATTATTAACAAGTTTTTTCCAAGAATAAAAACTGGAATTGCAGTTTTAATTATCAATTTTATTGTTGTTGTCACTACCATTCTTTACACTTCAAGTTGGATTGCAGGATTGTATGCAGTAATCTTTTCAGTTATCAGCACAATAACTTGTGACATGGTTCTTGATGGTGCAAAATCTGTTCGTGCTTTCTATATTATTTGCGACAAAGATGATGAAGTTGCTCATGCCATTTTAGCTCGTTTCCATAGAGGTGTGACAGTTATGCCAGCACAAGGAAAGTTTTCTGGCAAAGACAAGAAAATGCTTTTATGTCTTATTGCAAACACTCAGGCAAGAGAGATGAAAGAAATTGTTAAAAATATTGACAGAAATGCATTTGTATTCTCAACAGCGGTTAGCGAAACATTGGGCGACGGATATTTTATGAAAGAAGCATCTGTCCGAAAAAGTAAAATAAAAGAAAGTCAAAACCTTCTTAAACAAAAAGAGAAACTTCAAAGATTAAAAACTAGACCAAAACAAAGTTTTGGCAAAAAATTTAAAGTGAGCAATAAAACATTGCAAATTGAAAAGGAATAAAAAATTACATAATGATAAAAAAACACCAGAATTTCTGGTGTTTTTTTTAAAAGCTAACTTTCACGTTTTTGCGAACCTCTTTATCTTCAACCTGATACAATTCTCTTCTTTCAAATTTAAACCAATTTGCCACAATACTTGAAGGAAAGGTTTGTTGTCGATTTGTATATTCTTGAACAACTGCATTGTAATATTTTCTTGAATTCATAATTTCGTCTTCAATTCGGCTAAGTTCACTCATAAGTTTTGCAAAGTTTTTGTCGGCTTTAAGGTCGGGATAATTTTCGCTAACTTTAAAAAGGGATTTTAATGTGCTAGACAAGCCGTTTTCATTTTTAAATTTTTCTTTTCCGCCTTGGGCGTTCATTGCTGCATATCTTGCCTTCATAACATTTTCCAAAGTTTCTTTTTCATGTTTTGCATAGCCTTTTACAGTTTCAACTAAGTTTGGAATAAGGTCATATCTCTTATTTAGATATACGTCCATGTTTGAAAACGCTTCGTCAACAGCATTTCTTTTTCTTATAAGACTGTTGTAAACGGCAATCAACCAAATTACAAAAATAATTCCAAGGAAAACAATGCCGCCAGCAATTGAAAGACCAATAATAAGTCCAGTATCCATAAATCCTCCTTAAATATATTATATCAGATTTTTAGATAAAAGACAACAGTTTTAAACTGTTTTCAAATATTTTTGTTTTTTTGTTTAAATTTGTGGTGTTTAGACCAAAATCGCTTTGGAGGTATTAAATGAACTTTAACCCATTTAACGAAAAACCTAAGAAAATGGAAAGTGTAATTATGAATTGGAAGACTCTTTCCCCAAAACCTTATGATAAAAACCAAGTTGACCCTTACACTCGTGTTCGATGTATACTTATGAATGGAACAGAGTATGAAGCAGTTTGGAGCAAGCATCATTTTAATCGTCATGCTTGCAACAATGATGTTAGACGTGAAGTCGCACTTGTTAGACGCAGTGAACAGCAACAACAAAAACTCATTTCAGCACTTAAACCTATAGATGAAAATCTGCTTGAAACAACAATTGGTTATGAACAACTTGCCGTCGACCTTACTGCTATTTTGGCTCAGCGTGCCAAAGATAAACATGTTAAAGAAGCACTCAACTTTGCACTCTTAGAAGATTTTGACCATTTATACCGATACGCTAATTTATTAGAGACCGATATGGGAGAGCATGCCGAAAAATATGTTGGTGATTACACCGAAATTATGCCAGGGCGACCAACAATTTCTCATCATAGACATCCTTATGATAGCATAAAAAATCCAATTTCAAATCATAAAGCCGACCCGATAACTAAATGTGACGTTATGATTATAACCGCTGCCGAACAACAAACTATGAATTATTATATGAATCTTGGGGCTTTTTACAAAAATGCCAAAGGCAGAGAGCTTTACACTGAAATTGGCATGGTGGAAGAACAACATGTTTCTCAATATGGTTCATTAATAGACCCTAATGCGTCAATGTGCGAAGATATGCTTATGCACGAGTATGTTGAATGTTATTTATATTTCTCAATGCTTAATGATGAAACGGATAAAAATATCAAAAAGATTTGGGAAATGTTGTTTGAGCAAGAACTAGCACATCTTCATCAAGCAGTCAAAATGCTTAGAACTTATGAAAAGAAAGATTGGAGTGATGTAATTCCAAATGGCGAATTTCCAGAACTAATTTCTTTCCATAACAACAAAGAATATGTGCGAAGTGTTTTAGGCAGAACGGTCAGTTTAACTGCCGACAGAGAAAGTTATATAGATATTTCAAAAGTGCCAGATACTGCAAACTTTTTTAAATATCAAAATAAAGTTAATGCTAAACCAGAAGAGGAAGCAGGGCATAAAGTTATTGTTGACCATATCAAACGCTTTGGCGAAGATTATCGTGTTCAAGATAAAGAACATCCTGTTAAATCGCTACGCAGTCGCCAAGAAGATAATATAGCACTTGGACGATGCTAAAAGTAAATCCCTTTTCTTTTAATAAAGATAAAAAAGCCTTTTTGTAAAAATTTAAAACAAAAAGGCTTTTATATTACATTTAATTATGTCGGTAAAAAACAATAATTATTAATCGCAATAATCATCACTTTCATAATCATCATCTTCTTCGTCAACATCATTGTCATTTATAAAAAGATGTGAAAAATCAGAATTGTTATGTTCAAGATCAGAAAATATAAAATTCTCTTCCCTGCCTTTATTATGGTCTAAATCAGTGGTAAATGATTTTAAAACTTCCTCTGATATGTTTTCAAGTCCTGCCTGACTTAATTTGTAGGCTTCCATTGTTTTTAACATTGCTTCCATAATTTCATCCTATATGTATATTATAATACCACATTTTTTTTGAAAAGTCAATGGAGATTCTTAATTTGTCTCAAATAATTTAAATACCGAATAAAAGATAATATGATAAAAGAATATAACAGAATTAAAGCAATAGAATATGCAAGAAAATATGCCTTGTCTCCAAATCCGAATTTTTACCATTTTGGCGGAATAGGTGGCGACTGCACAAATTTTATATCACAATGCTTGTTTGCTGGTGGCGGGCAGATGAACTTTGACAAAAATTATGGTTGGTATTATCTCAATGTTAATGACCGAAGCCCAAGTTGGACGAGTGTAGCCTATCTTCAAAGGTTTTTATTGCGAGAGAATGGCATTGGCCCGTTTGCAAGAATATCATCAATAGAAAGCTTGGAAGAAGGCGATATAATTCAACTTAGACAAAACCCAACACATTTTAATCATACGGTTATTATTACGCGAAAGGTGGGCAATGAAATTTATGTTTGCGCACACTCTAATGACGCTTTAGATAAATCGCTTGCAAGTTATTCATATATTCAACCATTAGGGCTTCATATTTTAGGAATTAAAAAATAAAAGACAAGTTTAACAAAAGACTTGCTTTTTTATTAAATAATAGAGTATAATGCAAACATGCGGATATGGCGGAACTGGCAGACGCGCTGGATTTAGGTTCCAGTGGGAAACCGTGCAGGTTCAAATCCTGTTATCCGCACCAAATTGCTATACTCCTTTAAAATAAAGGGGTATAGCGATTTTTTGACGCAATTAAAATTTAATGATTAGCCTTTAAAATCATAAATTTGGCATAAAAAGTTGTGTCAAAAGTTGTGTCAGATTAAGTTATATAAATTATTATATAATTTAAGTATTTTTTCTTCGCTTAAATGATAGTCAATTTTGATGTAATTTTCTTTAGTTATTTCACTTGTTGAGTGCCCCATTTCTCTAGAAATAATTAAAGGGTCTTTACCTAAATAAAATCAATTAGTGGCAAAAGTATGTCTCCATGAAATTATACTTCTTTTTATTTTTGAAATATATAATTATTATTTTGACTTTTGTTTGACTTTTTGTTATGATAAACTTAAAGAATTCTTAGGAGGTAAATTATGGATAAACAAAAAGAAACTATTGATATTTTGATACCATGTTATAATGCAGAATGTTATATAAAAACTTGTCTTGACAGCATTCTAAACCAATCTTACAAAAATTTAAGAATTGTTATTGTAAATGATGGTTCAATAGATTCAAGTGAAAGTATTATTAAAAGTTATCAAGAAAAAAATCCACAGATTGAATTATATTATAAAGAAAATGAAAAAAACATTTCAAAAACTAGAAACTTTCTATTAAATAAAATAAAATCTAAATATTTTACCTTTTTTGATATAGACGATTATGCCGAGCCAACTTATATAGAAGAATTGTATAGTTTAATAAAAAATTACGATGTAGACATGTCTTTATGTGCAGTGTCTAAACATAAGGCGGGGGGGTACCAATCTTGAAAGCAAAAATAAAAAAATCAATGACATAAAGTTTTTCAACCAACAAGAATGCTTATGTGAAATGTTTTCTTACAAACTTTTTAAAGGTACAGTTTATGCAAAATTAATGAAAACAGAAACATTAAAAGACTCGTTATTTGATTGTAATATTCACTATGGAGAAGATTTGGATTTTTGTTTTAAAATCATGAAAAACTGCAAAAAATTTGTTTTCACACCTAAAAAATTATATCATTATTTGATTAGAAACAATAGTATAGTTACCAGTAAATTTAAGCCGACAAAATTATTGCTTCTTGATTGTTATGAAAAATTACTAGATGAAACGTCTTATAACGAAGAAATTAATACCTGTGTAAAATCAATGAAAGGATTAATATCTATCGAAATTTTATTTTATATTTGGCGAGATAAATATAAAGATAAGAAATTAAAGAAAAAACTTAAAAATGATATTAAAAACAACATTCCTTTCATAAAACAAAATAAAAGATTACAACCTCTTTATAAATGCACGCCTATAATATGGTGGCTTACAAAACTGATGTAAAAAATATCTTAAATAGTGCAGATATTGATTAATTCAATTTAAATTTTAGATTTAGAAATTAGTATAAATGCGGACAAATTCAAATTTTGTCCTCAACAAATAGTAATAACAAAAGAGAGAAGAATATCTTCTCTCTTTTATTTTGAGTTCTTTTCTTTTTGTGATATATTTAAAAGTATGATTATGCCGATGACTTTAAAAAGGAGAAAATATGAAAAAAGTTGATGTTGTTTTAGGTGCATTTTTTGGAGATGAAGGAAAAGGAAAGATTATTGATTATCTTTCAGGGAATGCTGACATTTCTGTTCGTTGTGCTGGTGGAAATAATGCTGGGCATACAATTGTTTTTGGAGGCAAAAAGTTTGCAATGCATTTGATTCCATCTGGCATTTTTTCAGGCGCTATTGCAGTTATTGGTAATGGTGTTGTTGTTGACCCACAAGTTTTGTTAGAAGAAATTAAAACCTTGGAAGATGCTGGCATTTCAACAAAGAATCTTAAAATAAGCAGTAAAGCACATGTAATTTTGCCATATCATAAAGAATATGACTTGTTGGAAGAAGAACTTAGAGGAGCAAACAAAATTGGAACTACAAAGCGTGGTATTGGACCAACTTATAGTGACAAAATGAGACGTTTTGGTATTCGTATGGAAGATTTTATTTCGCCAAAGTTTAAAGATTTATTGAAATTGAATATGGATAACAAAAATAAAATGTTTGACCTTTTCAAGATTAAAACTTTGGATTATAAAAAAGTTTTAAAGGAATATTCTAGTTATGCTGAACAACTTAAACCTTATGTTTGCGATACTGTTAGTTTAATACATAATGCTCTTGAAAATGGTAAAAAAGTTGTTTGTGAAGGTGCACAGGCAACTCTTCTTGATATTGATTTTGGAACTTATCCATATGTAACAAGTTCAAACACAACAATTGGCGGAATTTTAAACGGAAGCAGTTTAAATGCCTCTAATATTGGCAGAGTTTATGGAATAATAAAAGCCTATTCATCACGTGTTGGCGAAGGACCATATATAACCGAACTTAAAAATAAGACAGGTGATTTAATTCGAGAACTTGGTCATGAATATGGCACCACAACAAAGCGTCCACGACGTTGCGGGTGGCTTGATTTGGTGGCATTGAAATATGCAGTTAGAATTAATGGCTTTACAGATATTGCAATGAATCATCTTGACACAATTGGCAAACTAAAAGAAATAAAACTTTGCGTTGGATATAAGGACGAAAAAGGCAATGTTACGACTGATTATACTACAAATACAGAAGAACTTAATAAGTTCAGTCCGGTTTATCTTACATTTAAAGGAGACTTTAACGCCACAGGAATAAGAAAATTTAACAAACTCCCAAAAGAAGCAAAAGAATATATCAAAGCTATTGAAGATTTTGTTAAAGTAAAAGTTTCAATGATAGGAACAGGTCCGGATAGAGAAGATTTGATAGTCAGGAAATAATATAAATAAGTAATTAAAAAATCATGGTTAAAACCATGGTTTTTTAATATTTAGAAAGTTTTCTAAAAACAATAATTTCGAACGATTGCAAAAGTCATATATGCCAGATACATTGCAACTAAAATTCCGCCAATCCAACGATTTATATTTTTTTTTCTGAAAATACAAACGCATGCAAAGATTATTGTGCAAATTGTTAAAATTAACATATCTACCAAAATTGGAGTTGAAACATTTATCGGCGAAATAACACCAACTATGCTGAGAACAAGTGCAATATTGATTACGTTTGAGCCGATAATATTGCCAAGTGCCATTTCATTTTCGCCTTTAATTGAAGCGGTAATACTTGTTGCAAGCTCTGGTAGACTTGTGCCTATTGAGACGAGGGTAATTCCAACAAGAGTTTCACTCATTCCCATTTTGATTGCCAAATATTGAGCGGTGGTTGAAACGCATTCAGCACCAAAAACAACTGCACCTAAACCAAATATAATTAATATAACAATCTGCCAAATTTTAAGCTCTTGTTTGACTTTTTTCTTTTTCTTGCTTTCTTGACTAGTTTCTTCTTGAATGATTGTTTCTTGGATTTCTTGTGGACGTTTATACATTAAAGAGTGTTCTTTTTTGGCGTTAAAAACTGATAAAATTATATAAATAATTAAGATTACAAGCATGACAATACATTCAAAACGTGAAATACTATTTATAGTTCCGTTGTTTAAAAAAGTGTCAGCACAAAATAATAGAAGTAAAAGAGTTATGCCAACAAGAAAAGGAAAATCTATCTTTTTGCTGTTCTTTTTGATTGGAACAGGTTTGATGAGTGCAACAATACCTAGAATAAGTAGCATATTCATCATGTTTGAGCCGACAACATTGCCAACTGAAAGATTGGGGCTTCCCTTGATTGCGCTAGCAATGCTAACCGAAAGCTCTGGCAGGCTTGTCCCGAGTGCAATAATAGTTATACCAATAAACATGGCAGGAATTTTAAATCTTTTTGCAATGGCACTAGCCCCGCTAACAAAAAAGTCAGCACCTTTGACTAAAAGGGCAAGACCAAGAATTAAAAATAAGATGTTTAAAAAAATCGTCATAACTTTGCCTTTAAATTAGGTTAAACTAAATTTTAAATATTATAACAAAAGCCAAAAAAAACGACAAGCAAATAGTAAAAGATTAATCGTAAAAGAAATTTTTAAAAATTGTTTAAATTTGACGAAAAAACCTATTGACAAGTGTTTAAGACCATGTTATAATACAAACACATCACAAAAGGATAAGGAGATAATTATGGAAAAGGTTATGGATATTTCAAAATTTTATGAAATTAAAGGAGATAATTTTAATGTTTGTGCAAGCGTTGATACAAATGTGATAGATGAAGTTGTTGAAGAGGAAGTATTCTCTGAATTTGCACAACCAGCAGTAAAAAGCTTAACAAAAATTTTGGCTTTAACAACCGACACTACAAGCATAAGAAAATACTACCCTGAAATATTTGAAAGAAATGAAAAAGTTTGCTTCCCAAGAGAAAAGAAAAGATCTAAAGCTATTAAAAGAAGAGCACGTGCTCAAGCTAAATTAGAACGTCAAATACTTGAAGAAGAAAACAATATAAGAATGGAGATTTTGCAAGAAGATTATGAACAACTCAGAGTTCAAAAAGAATGCGATGAAATGTTCAAACTTTACAATCAAAAACCTGAATTTGAATTGGTTTTAGATTTGCAACTTACAGCTGACGAAAACGAATAATAAAACCCACCTTGACAGGTGGATTTTTTATTATAAAAATTAAACTTCTGGTGTGGTTGTAGGGTTGATAATTACAAGCCCTTGACAATCGTTGCCAAAACTTGGTCTTCTGTTGTCAAAAAAGATTGGTTCAAATCTGTTGCAACCACCTTGTTGCCAAGAGTTGTTATTTCTAAAGTCCCAGTTGTTTCCGTTGTTCCAATCGTTATGCCAAGAATTTCTCTCTTCGCAACTATTTTGACAGCCACAATGAGGTCTCATATTTTCTTTGCAGTTGTTGTGACATCTGCAAGGGTTTGGCTGACAAAAACTACGACAGCCACAGAATAAATTAAACATTCTAATTGCTCCTTTTTTTCAGCACCCTCTATTATCAGTCTATTAAATAAAGCAGTTTTATGTTTCTTTTTCTAACAAAGTTTTTGTTTTGTTGACAAATTTTCATTAAGGCATAAAAGCTTGCAAAAAAGGCAACAATAAAAAGAAAAACCAATGGAGAATTATGCCTAATCGTAACGAAAAAATTGTTATGACTTATCTAGCTAAGGTGTGTGTAGGAAGTAAAACACATCTTGTTTCTCCACAAGATATAGCCTTAGCGTCCAATAAAAAAGCAGTGTTATCGGTTGCTGAAATAGATGAAATTATGACAGGATTAAGCCTAGAAAACTATATAGATTTTGTTGTAAGTGATTCTAAAAATGGCTACTATTATTGTGTTACATTAAAAAAGAAAGGTCAAAACTTTTTGGAAGAAAGCAAACGTCAACGTAAAACCCTAGGGCTTTTAGTAATACGCAGTATGTTTTTGGCAACGGTTTCCTTTATTTTTGGCTTAATTTTAAAGGCGATATTCAAATGACATTTTACTTTTCTATGCTAGAAAAGTAAGCAAAAGAAGTCTTCACTTTTCAAATCGGTGAAAAGTGAAACGAAAAGCCGCCGAGGGCTTGCGATTCCCTCGGACTCCCCAAACGCTTTTAAGGTTGCTTTTTATATGTCATGTTGAGCGAAGCGAAACATCTTTTGAAAAAGATCCTTCACTAGCGTTCAGGATGACACACATACAATTGCGTCATTTCGACCGAAGTGGAGAAATCTCTAATCTTCTAAACCAACTAAGTAATCAATTGAGCATTTAAAGTATTTTGCAAGAGTGATTAGGCAATCAACATTGGGCTTACGTTCATTCATCAACCATCTTGCAATTTCAGACTGGCTTATTCCAGTTTCAATGCTTAATTTATTTTGAGATAATCCATATTCTTTCATTAACTCACCAAGTCTTTTTGGGAAATTATACATATTTTCTCCTTTTTAAAAATTATATGTCAAAATACATAAAAATGCTTGACTTATGCCATAATACATAAGTATAATTGTTATGTCATTTGACATAAAGGAGAAAAATATGATAAAAGAAGAAATTAACATTTGCGAGATTATTGAAGATTTATATGATGAAAGAGACATTAGTCTTTCTGAATTTCGAAGGCAAGTGAATATTGGTGATTTAATAGATGAAATTACTAAATCATTAAACGAGAAACAAGCAAAGATGTTTACAAAATTGCAAGATTTACAAACTCAAGAAGACTTTGATAACCAAAAACGACTGATTGCTTTTGTGTTGAATTTTATTAACGCGACAAGAAAATAAGTGTTTTAGTGGATTTTGCTTTAAAAAAGTGGTAAAATATATGTTATGGAAGAAAAATTTCAATTAGTCTCAAAATATTCGCCTGCTGGCGACCAGCCAGAAGCTATTCAAAAGTTGACGGAAGGGTTGCAAGACGGACTTAAAGAACAGGTTTTGTTGGGTGTTACTGGAAGCGGTAAAACTTTTACTATGGCTAACATTATTAAAAACAATAAAAAGCCTACTCTTGTTATTGCACATAACAAGACTTTGGCAGCGCAACTATGCAATGAGTTTCGTGAGTTTTTCCCACATAACAGGGTTGAATATTTTGTAAGTTATTATGATTATTATCAGCCAGAAGCATATATAGTTTCTTCAGATACATTTATTGAAAAAGATATGTCTGTCAACGAAGAGATTGACAAGCTTCGTTCGTCTGCAACCGCGTCGGTGTTAGAACGTGATGATGTTATCATTGTTGCTTCGGTTTCTTGCATTTATGGTTTGGGTTGTCCTGAAGAATATGAAAGATTGCATATTTCACTTCGTGAAGGAGATTTGGTTGACAGAGATGAAATTGTGTCAAGACTGATTTCCATTCAATATATGCGAAATGATATTGACTTTAAGCGTTCAACTTTTCGTGTTAAAGGCGACACATTAGATATTTTCCCTGCCAGTCAAAGTGAAATGGCAATAAGAGTTTTATTTTTCGGTGATGAGATTGAAAAGATCTATGAGTTTGAACCACTTTCGGGCAATCTTATCAATGAGCTTAAAGTAGCTTCTATTTATCCTGCAACACATTATGCTGTTTCAAAAGAGCGTTTAGACAATGCGCTTGAAAGCATTGAAAATGACCGCATTAAAGCAGTTGACGAATTTTTAAAAGAGGGCAAATATATTGAAAGTGAGCGTATCGGTCAACGCGTTTCTTATGACCTTGAAATGATGAAAGAGATTGGTTATTGCAGTGGCATTGAAAACTATTCAAGATATTTTGACGGAAGAAAATCAGGCGAGCCACCATTTACACTTATTGACTATTTTCCTAAAGGCTTTTTAACTATCATAGATGAAAGCCATATGACACTTCCACAGATAAGAGCCATGTATAATGGAGATAAAGCACGAAAGACATCGCTTGTTGACTATGGTTTTCGTTTGCCAGCAGCAAAAGACAATAGGCCACTCACTTTTGATGAATTTAATTCCAAACTTGGACAAGTAATTTTTGTTTCGGCAACACCAAGTAAGTATGAACTTGAAAGGGCAGGGCAAGTGGTTGAACAGGTTATTAGACCAACAGGATTGTTAGACCCTAAAGTTGAAGTTAAACCAATCCAAAATCAGATTGAACAACTTATGGTTGAAATAAATAAAACCATAGAGTGTAAAGCCAGAGTTTTAGTTACCACTTTAACCAAAAAAATGGCAGAAAGTTTGACGACATATCTTAATGAGCATAAAATTAAAGCCAAATATATGCACAGCGAAATAGACACTATGGAAAGGGTTGAAATTATTAATGGGCTTCGCGCTGGTGAATTTGATGTGCTTGTTGGAATCAATCTTTTGCGAGAAGGTTTAGATATGCCAGAAGTTGAACTTGTTGCAATTTTAGATGCCGATAAAGAGGGTTTCCTTAGAAGTGAAGGTGCTTTGATTCAAACGATAGGTCGTGCTGCGAGAAATGCGAATGGCAGAGTTATCATGTTTGCAGATGTTATAACAGACAGCATGAAACGTGCTATCGGCGAAACCGAACGAAGAAGAGAAATTCAAGAGAATTTTAATAAAGAGCATGGAATTATTCCAAAGACGATTATTAAAGAGATTAACAACACGCTTGAAATATCGAAAAAAGTATCTGACGGAAAACTTAAGAAAGAAGAAATTCCAAATGAAATTGAAAAACTTACAGCCATGATGAAGATTGCATCAAACTCACTTGACTTTGAAAGAGCAATGGAGCTTCGAGATAAAATAGCCAAACTTAAAAAACAGCTTGAAAGGAAAAGGTAAAATTTTATAAATCGCTATACTCCTTTAAAAATAAGACATGTAGCGATTTTTTATTCAAATTAAAGATATAAATATTTTATGCATAAAAAATCGCTATAAACCTTTAAAAATAAAGCGTATAGCGATTTTTTAAATTAATTTCTGTTTTTGCATAAAAATATTTGCAAATATTAAATATTGTGTGCTATACTTTTGCTGAATTGAAAGGAAAGGTTATGGAAAAGGTAGTTATAATCACAGGTGCGTCAAGTGGCATTGGACTTTCTACAGCGAAACTATTTTTAAAAAAGGGTTTTAAAATTTATGGCATTTCACGTGATGAGTATAAGAGCGAAGATTTCTTTAATTATGTTGCAGACGTTAATGACGCAAAGCGTATGGAAGAAATTATAAACGAAGTGTTTACAAAAGAAGGTCGCATTGATGTCTTTTGCAATAACGCAGGCTTTGGGCTTGGTGGCGAATTGGTTGAAACAAAACCGCAAGATATTCAAAGACTATTCTCAACAAACCTTACTTCAATGGCGGTTAATATTTCGCTAGTCGGCAAGATTATGAAAACTCAACGTTTTGGCAAGATTATCAACACTTCATCATTATCGGCAGTTTTTCCACTTCCCTTTCAAAGTGCTTACAGTGCAACTAAGGCAGGCATTGAAGTTTTGTCAAGAACAGTGCGAGGAGAACTTAAACCATATAATGTTTATGTTTCTGCGGTTATGCCAGGCGATGTTAAAACTGGCTTTACCGATGCAAGAATTAAAGGCAATATTGACAGTGAAAAAGTTGCAAAATCAATGAAGAATTTTGAAAAGTATGAACGCTCTGGCATGACACCAGACAAGGTTGCAAAAAAGATTGTTAAACTTGCACTCAAGAAAAAACCGCAACCACGCACAAGTGTGGGTAGTTTGAAACTGTTGATTATCTTACAAAAAATTTTGCCAATTAGAATGCTTGATTGGCTTATTAGAGTTTTATATTGTTAAAAGGGGAATAAAATGGAAAAGAGAAAAGATTTATTTGAAAAAACTTTAGGCAAGCATATTTATGATGAAGCCAAAGATGCAGGCATTTATCCATACTTCCATAAATTAACAACTGGACAAGATACAGTTGTTGAAATGGAAGGGCGAGAGACCATTATGATTGGCTCTAACAACTATCTTGGGCTTACTTCGCACCCAGAAGTTGTCAAAGCAGGCGTGGAAGCACTTAAAAAATATGGTAGTGGTTGTTCTGGCTCAAGATTTTTAAACGGAACGCTAGATATTCATGTCGAACTTGAAAAAGAACTTGCCAAATTTTTGCATAAAGAAGCAGTTATGACTTTTTCAACAGGTTTTCAAAGCAACCTTGGAATTATCAGTGCAATCGTAGGAAGAAGTGATTATATTCTTTGCGATAAAGAAAACCATGCATCAATTTATGATGGTTGCAAACTTTCTTATGGCAAAATGCTTAGATATAATCACAGCGATATGGCAGACCTTGAAAGAAAAATGCAGTCAGTTCCTGTAGATAGCGGAATCTTGATTGTTACTGACGGCGTTTTTTCAATGAGTGGGGAAATTTGCAAACTTCCAGAGATAGTTGAACTTGCAAAAAAATATAACGCTCGCGTTATGGTTGATGACGCACATGGGCTTGGCGTTTTAGGTAAGCATGGCAGAGGAACTGCAGAACACTTTAATCTTGAAAATGATGTAGATATTATTATGGGCACATTCTCAAAATCTTTAGCCTCACTCGGTGGCTATATGGCAGCAAGCCAAAAAGTGGTAGATTATGTTAAACATTCATCACGCCCTTATATCTTTTCAGCCAGCATAACCCCAGCATCAGTAGCTTGTGCACTTCAAGCACTTAAAATTTTGGAAAGAGAACCAAAGCGTGTTAAAGCACTTGCAGATATTTCAGAATATATGCGTAAAGGGCTTAAAAATCTTGGTGTAAAAATTATTGATAGCACAACACCAATCATTCCAATCTATACTTATGACGACGAAAAAGCATTTATGGCTTGCAAAATGTTGTTAGAACGTGGTGTTTATGTAAATCCAGTCATCACACCAGCAACACCTCCAAACATGGCACTTCTTCGCACAAGTTACACAGCAACACACACTAAAGCACAAATGGACAAGGCAATGAAAGAAATCAAAGCCGTGCTTGATGAATTAGGAATTTAATTTTCATTGGGATTGAGTAATTCTAAGATAAATAGAATTGCTCTTTTTATTTAAGAGAAAAATATTTT
Organism: uncultured Bacillota bacterium; assembly: GCA_947088415.1. GTDB lineage: Bacteria > Bacillota > Clostridia > Christensenellales > UBA1242 > Caccovivens. Next base: position 17,776 of record CAMUGK010000001.1, read on the forward strand.
AAAATTCAGATAAGCCTAATAAATAATCCGTGGAAACTTCTAAAAGTTTAGCAATTTCGACAACAATAACAATACTAGGATCTATTTCTTCAGTTTCATATTTAGCGATAGTAGATTTATCTAAAAAAAGAGCTTTTGCCAAATCTGTTTGTGTCATTTTTTTGTTTTTTCTTGCTTCTACTAATCTTTTTGCAAAAATTTTCATAAACAACCTCCATTTACTTTACATTCTGACAGAAAATCAGTAAAATAGAACCTAATCTGATTAACAATCAGAATTTAGGGGGTTAAAAGATGGTTGAAAGTATTTTAGAGATAATTAAAAAAGACATAGAAGTGTCTTTTGATTTGCATGAGTTGAAGAACAAAGATAAATTTACTCTTCATTTTGGTGTATGCTTATATATAAGAAATTCTTATTTATGGCATAACAAATTTATTTGTGATGTCTTAAATAAAAAATTTAAAACTAAAGACGTTGATAGCTTGTCTTTTAAAATCTTGGATGAAATTTTGAAAGAATTTTAATCGGTTATACATAAGATATAATCTGCAGATACTTTAAAATATTTAACAAAAGCTTTTAACATAGAAATACTAGGTTCAATTTTGTCAGTCTCGTATTTAGCGATAGTAGACTTGTCAATTTTAAGTTCTTCCGCTAATTGAACTTGTGTTAAACCTTTTTCTTTTCTTAATTCTTTTAATCGTTTTCCTATTGTTTCCATTGATTTAATTTTTACATATTAAATAAAAAATAAAAGCCAAACTGATTAAAAATCAGAAATTATATTTAAAACACAAAATATTTTTGCTTGATATTGTTAACAATTTTGGCTATAATATAGTTATGAAAAATTCTATTCTTATAACAGGTGCAAGGGAAAACAATTTGAAAGGTGTTTCTCTTGAAATTCCTAAAAACAAACTTATTGTTTTTACTGGTGTCAGCGGGTCAGGTAAAACCAGTCTTGCTTTTGGCACTATTTTTGCTGAAGGACAACGAAGATATATTGAAAGTCTATCTTCTTATGCTAGGCAATTTTTAGGTCAGGCTCAAAAGCCAGATGTTGAAAGCATCGATGGTCTTAGCCCTGCAATTTCCATTGACCAAAAGACGACAAATCATAATCCACGTTCAACTGTCGGAACGGTTACCGAGATTTATGATTATCTCCGTCTTTTGTTTGCACGCGTTGGCACTCCATATTGTCCACATTGCAACAAACCAATCACTCAACAGACAATCGATCAGATTATTGATAACATTCTTGAAAAAGAAAATGGCACAAAACTCACAATCTTATCTCCTATTGTTCGTGGTCAGAAAGGTGCTTTTGCAAAACAGTTTGAAAGTTTAAAGAAAAGTGGTTTTGTCAGAGTTCAAGTTGACGGGTCGATATACAACCTAGACGAAGGGATCAATTTGGACAAAAATTTAAAACATAATATTCGTGCCGTAGTTGACCGTATTGTTTTGAAAGATAATGTGCGTTCTCGTCTTAATGACAGTATAGAAACTGCACTTAAACTTGCTGACGGACTGGTTATTATTGACTTTGACGGCATTGAGCAACTTTATTCAACCAACTATGCTTGTTCTGAATGTGGTTGGACTTTGGAAGAAGTTTCTCCAAGGTTATTTTCTTTCAACGCACCTTATGGGGCATGTTCAAATTGTTCTGGGCTTGGTGTGGTGACCGACATCGACGAAGGTTTAGTTTTAAAAAATGGTGATTTGACAATTAGAGAAGGGGCTTTCAACACAACAGGTTGGCGAATGGATGAAGGAAGCATGACTTCACGCTATCTTATTGCACTATCTAAAAAATATGACATTGATCTTGACACGCCAGTTAATAAACTGCCACGCAAACAATTAGATATTTTGCTTTATGGCAATAAAGGTGAAGCACTTGACCTTTATGGCGATGAAAAACGTAACAAAACTTATGAATATTACAATGGCAAAAAGGCTCTTTCTTTTGAAGGCATTGTCAACAATCTTAAAAGGCGTTGGGTTGAAGCTAAAAGTGATTTTGTCAAGTTTGAAGTTTCAAAATTTGCAAGAGAGCAAGCTTGTCCAGTTTGTGGGGGCAAAAGATTAAACGAATCGGCACTTTCTGTTAGAGTCAACAACAAAAATATTGCTGACACTTGCGATATGTCTGTTGGCGAACTTGTGCCGTATTTTACTGGTCTTAAACTAGACAAAGAAAAGGCAGAAATTGCAAAAAGCATATTAAAAGAAATTAATGCAAGATTAAAATTTTTGTCAGATGTTGGATTAAATTATCTTACACTTTCTCGTTCGGCGTCAACGCTATCGGGTGGCGAAGCACAACGCATTCGTCTTGCCACTCAAATTGGCAGTGGGCTTTCTGGCGTTTTATACATCTTAGATGAGCCAAGCATTGGTCTTCATCAACGCGATAACGATAGGCTTATTGAAACCATGAAAAACCTTAGAGACCTTGGCAACACTTTGATTGTTGTTGAACATGATGAAGACACAATCAGAACTGCCGATTGGCTTGTTGATGTTGGACCTTTTGCAGGTGTGCATGGTGGCGAAATTGTAGGTAATGGCAGTGTTGAAGATGTCATGAAAAAATCAAATTCTATAACTGCTAAATTCTTGCGTGGCGAAGAAAAGATAGATATTCCTTCTTCTCGACGCAAACCAACCAAGTTTTTAAAAGTTCGTGGAGCAAAAGAAAATAACCTTAGAAATATTGATGTAGATATTCCGCTTGGAGTTTTTACAGTTGTTACTGGAGTGTCAGGCAGTGGAAAATCAAGTTTAATCAATGAGATTGTCTATCCATATCTTTCCAACATATTAAATAATTCCAGACTAGAACTTGGCTCTTTCAAGAAGATTGAAAATGTCGATTTATTAGACAAGGTTATTTGTATTGACCAGTCACCTATTGGCAGAACTCCACGTTCTAACCCTGCGACTTATGTTGGCATGTTTACAGCAATTCGAGAACTTTTTGCATCAACACCAGATGCTAAAATGCGTGGATATCTACCAGGCAGATTTTCATTCAATGTTAAAGGCGGTCGATGTGATGCATGTGAAGGTGCTGGTGTTAAAGAAATTGAAATGTTCTTCTTGCCGGACATAACCGTGCCTTGTGAAGTTTGTAAAGGACATCGTTACAACCATGAAACTTTGGAAGTTAAATATAAGGGCAAAACTATTTCCGATGTTTTAGATATGACGGTTGAAGAAGCACTTGTCTTTTTTGAAAATATTCCTGCAATAAAAAGCAAAGTTCAAGCACTTCATGATGTCGGACTTGATTATATCAAACTTGGGCAATCGGCAACAACATTGTCAGGCGGGGAAGCACAAAGAGTTAAACTTGCAACCGAACTTTCTAAAAAATCGACCGGCAAAACTATTTATCTCTTAGATGAACCAACAACAGGACTTCATATGTTCGATGTTCGCAAACTTATTGGAATTTTAAATAGGCTTGTTGATGTCGGCAATAGTGTTGTTGTTATTGAACATAATCTTGATGTCATCAAATCTGCAGACCAAATCATTGACTTAGGTCCAGAAGGTGGTTCGGGTGGCGGGACTATTGTTGCACAAGGCACACCGGAAGAAGTTATGCTTGTTCCAGCAAGTTTCACAGGTCAATTCTTGCGAAAAGTATTAAAAAATCCACTAAACTAGTGGATTTTTTAATAACTTGATATAAAGAACGTTATTTTCAAGTTTTATATTTAACCTTATATAAACATCATTTTCAAGTTGGGCTTTTAAAAGTCCGTCAATTTTTCCGTATTCGTCAAGTCCTAAATTTTGTGAGGAACAAATCAAATTTGCGTAGTTAGATTGATAATCAATCTCTATCTCTTGCTCTTTAAAGATTTTATTTTCAAGCAAAATCTTTTTTATTTCACTGACATCTTCTTTAAAAAAATCATTAACATTATCATTTCCTTGACTTGGAGGATTGATTTCATCTTGATTTTCATTATCTTCTGGAATTATTAAATCCCCACCATTATTACTATAGTCGACGCAACCAGAAAAGGTTGTTCCTAAAGTCAAAATAGATATAAAAATAAATAATATTAAAAGCAATCTTTTCATACATAAATTCCTATTTCGACATTATTTTACTAAAATTCGGCAATTTCGTCAACTTAAACGAACAGGTTTCAAGAATTTCTAGCAATCTTTATTGTTTTTCTTGACAATTTGGCAAAAATAATTTAGAATAAGACATAGTCAAACGTTGAAAAAGAAAAGTAGTTTTGAAAATTTATCTTTCAAAAGAGATGATGCGTCGGGGTGAAAGTGCATCAAGGGTAAGCAAAACGAAAGAACAGCTTTGGAGTTTGAAAACCTTAAAGAGTGGTCTAAGTTTAGACAAATTAGGTGGCACCGCGGAAAAGTATTTTCGTCCTAATGCAAACAAAAGCATTAGGGCTTTTTTATATGGCGATGCCACTTTTTTATGAATTTATGGAGGAGAAAAAATGAAAATTAGCGAAATTAAAGAAGGGGAAGTTGAATTTCAAGGCTGGATTGAAAACCTGCGTGACAAAAAGAGCATGCAGTTTGTTGTTATTCGTGACCTTTCTGGCAAGATTCAAGTGACTGTTGTAAAAGAAGAAAATCCTGAAATTGCCGAGATTTTTTCACATGCAACCCTTGAAAGCACAGTTAAAATTAAAGGAAAGGCAGTGGCTAACGAATATGTTAAACTTGGCGGAATTGAAATTTTACCAACAAGTGTTGAGCTCACTTCTCATGCCGAAGCTTTCCCTATTGGCCCTGAAAGTTCAATCGACCAAAGAATGGACTATCGTTTTATTGACCTTAGAACCCAAAGAAATCAACTTATTTTTAGATTTCAAAGCTTCTTAGTCAACGCTATGCGAGAATATCTTTTAAATAAGGATTTTACAGAAATTCATACGCCAAAGTTTATTGCGACAGCGTCCGAAAGCGGAAGTGAAGTTTTTGAAGTTAAATATTTTGGCAGAAAAGCATATCTTGCACAAAGTCCACAATTTTATAAACAAATGGCAATTGCTGGTGGGTTTGAACGTGTGTTTGAAATTGCTCCATGCTTCCGTGCCGAAAAATCTCATACAAAAAAACATGCTACCGAATTTACAAGTTTTGACGTTGAATTTTGCTATATAAATTCTTTTCAAGATGTTATGAATTTGGAAGCCGAAATGCTTGCCTATGGGCTTGAAAAAACTAAAGAAAAATTTGGAGATAAAGTTAAAGAAGTTTTTGGCATTGAAATAAATGTGCCTTCACTTCCATTCCCACAAATGAAACTTTTAGATGTTTATAAAGAACTTGAACAACGTTATGGTTTTACAGTTCCAGAGAATGAAAAAACCGACCTTACAACCGAAGCCGAAAGACTTTGTGAACGCTTAGCAAAGGACAAATTCAATCACGAATTCTTATTTGTAACAGATTATCCGCCAGAAAAACGTGCTTTTTATCATATGAGAGAAAATGGAATTTTACAAGGTTATGACCTTATTTGGAAAGGCATTGAAATCACTTCAGGTGCTCAAAGAGAACATCGCTACGAAGAAATCAAAAAGAATGCAGAAGAAAAGGGCTTGGCAGATGATGTTAAATTTTATCTTGAATCTTTCAAATATGGTATGCCACCACATGGAGGTTTTGCAATTGGAGTAGATAGACTTACAATGCTTTTGCTTAACTTGCCAAGTTTAAAAGAAACACAATTTATATTCAGAGGGCCAGAAAGACTGAATCCTTAAAGGAGAAATGAAATGAAAAGAATTGAAATTAGAGATTTGCATAAATCTTATCAAAAGTTTGACGGCAAAGAAATTACGCTTTGCGGTTGGGCAAGGACTGTTCGAGATAGCAAAAATATAGCATTTATCGAACTTAATGACGGTGCGTTTAAGTCTGTTCAAGTCGTTGTAGAAAAAGATAAACTCAAAAATTATGACGAAGTTGTTAAACAAAATGTTGGTGCTTCTTTCGAGGTGAAGGGCAAGCTTATTTGCACGCCAAATGCTCAACAGCCTTTTGAGATCAACGCAAGAGAAGTTAACGTGCTTGGAGAGTGCGACAGCACTTATCCACTCCAAAAGAAACGTCATACAGTTGAATTTTTAAGAACCATTCCTACTATTAGATGTCGTGGCAACCTTTTCAATGCAGTTTTTCGTATTCGTTCGGTTGCAGCGTTTGCAATTCACAAATTTTTCAATGAAAAGAATTTCGTCTATGTTCATACTCCAATAATTACCGCTAATGATTGCGAAGGAGCAGGCGAAATGTTTCAAGTGACCACTCTTGACATGGAAAAGCCAGAAAAGAAAGACGAAAAAATAGATTATTCCAAAGACTTCTTCGGCAAAAAAGTTTCGCTAACAGTTTCAGGTCAACTTCATGAAGAAACTATTACTCACGCTTTTGGCAAAACCTATACTTTTGGCCCAACATTTAGAGCCGAAAACTCAAACACTTCACGTCATGCTGCTGAATTTTGGATGATGGAACCTGAAATGTGCTTTTGCGACCTTGACGAACTCATGGACAATGAAGAAGAAATGATTAAATATGTCATTAGTTATGTTATGCAAGAATGCAAAGACGAACTTGAATTTTTAAATAAATTTGTAGACACAGGGCTACTCGAAAGACTTAATAATATAGTTGTAAACAATTTTGTTCGACTTGATTATACAGAAGCAATTTCAATTTTAGAGAAAGTTAAAGACAAATTTGTTTTCCCTGTTAAATGGGGGATAGATTTGCAGTCAGAACATGAACGTTATTTAACTGAAGAAGTTTATAAAAAACCAGTATTCTTAAAAAACTATCCAAAAGAAATCAAAGCTTTCTATATGCGTCAGAATGAAGACGGCAAAACCGTTGCTGCCGTAGATATGCTTGTTCCAGGGATTGGCGAACTTTGCGGTGGAAGTCAAAGAGAAGAACGTCTTGAAAAACTTCTTGCCCGCATTCATGAACTAGGACTTAAGGAAGAAGATTATTCTTGGTATCTTGACACACGTCGTTATGGCACAAATGTTCACTCTGGTTATGGCCTTGGCTTTGAACGGCTGGTTATGTATTTAACAGGAGTGTCAAATATTCGTGACGTTGAATTGTTTCCAAGAACAGTTGGCTCAATTGTCGGTTAAAAGATGATTTTGTAAAAATTTTATAAAAATTCCTTGCAGGTTTACATTTGTCGAAATATGTCGAACAACGAACAATAATTAAAAATCAAATATAAATTTGACATAATTTTTTAAAAATTATATAATAAGAAAGATTCAGAATAGTTTTTTGCTAGAGTTAGGACTATAAAATTAATCTAATGGAGTTCGAGTCCTGTTATTAGCACCAAATATACTATACAAAAAGTCTTTTTTGGAGGTTTATAATGAAATATATAAAAATTGATAAAAATGCAGTTTATGAATTATTGAGAGAATATGTTATAGATAAAGAACAATATCTTTTTAATGAGAAACAGAAAGAAGATATATTCCATAGCTTTTGTATTGATGAAGATATGAATTTTATTTGTTTATTACAAGATGAAAGTAAAGATAAGTCAAATTTGAGATTTGAAGAATTGGAAAAAATCATGCGAGATTTACCTATAACTACTGATAGTTTATATTCTAATTCAAAGAAGTATAAAAATTTATCTAAAAAAGAAATTCAAAACTTACTCAAAAACTTTTGATTTTCGCAAAATCAAAATTCTGTCGCAAAATCAAAATTTGATTTAATTTTTGATTTTTTTGATTATTTTTGATTTTTAATCAAAGCATTGCCGTCGCAAAATATCAAAGATATAATGCTTCCTCGCTCACTTGTGATATTGTGCAAGCACAATCACAGTTCGGCTCGTCGCATTATCAAAACTAAAAAATCAAAAAAAAGACTTTGTTGTTAGTTGACACAAATAAATAAATTTTCGGTGGTTATAACTTTTATCTAAAACATAAAAAAAGGGGTTAAAATATGAATAAGAATATTGTACCAATTATTGAAAGTATAGATGAAAACAAGATGGTTGCTACAGCAAAAACAGTTTACAGAGACTGCATAATGCTAGTTATTAAACATCCAGAAGAGAACAAATTTTTGTATTTACACAATAAAAAATTTGGATGGAATGTTTTGGTTCAGGGAGGAATAGAAGCTGACGAAAATCCTTTTGTTTCTGCTATTCGTGAAATGACGGAGGAAACAGGTTTCTGTGATATTAAAAGCATTACAAAGTTGGATTTTGAAATGGATAATGTTTATTATGCTGCTCACAAAAATCAAAATCGTTATGCAATTATTAAGACCTTTTATATAGAATTAAACAGTTTGAAACAGGTTGAACACGAAGACGAGTCAGAAATTTTGTTTGATACTTATGAAAAACTTTATGATATTTTTGGTGCACCTTTTAGACATCATTATTATTTGCTTGGAATTGCGACAGGCAAACAAAAAAACATTGAAAGCAACAACCAAGCGAAGTTGGGAACTTTGGATTTGATAAACCATAAAGTAACATATAGAGATATTAATGATAGACCAGAATAATCGTTAGTTTTTGTAAATTAATAGCAGATATTGTGGAGTGCAAATCTTTATAAACTTTTTAACCATGTATAAAAGTTACGACCTAAATTTAATGAATAATAAAATCTAACGACTATAATTTTTAAGAATTTTTTTGAATGCTAGTTGAAAATAAATCCAAATCAAAACATTGGTTTGGATTTTTATTTAGCACAATTTCGCCAAATCAAAAATCAGAAAAAGTCGCAAAATAGCAAAGATATAATGCTTCCTCGCTCACTTGTGATATTGTGCAAGCACGACAATAGTTTGACTCGTTGCATTATAAGCCCGTTCGGGCTTGGCGTTCGCCGACAAGTCGGCTCGGCTACAAAACAAAATTAAAAAAGGGATTTTGTTGTCAGTTGACACAATTATATTGTAATAAAAGTCTTTCTTATAAGATGTTAATTCGCATTGTATACAGTGGTGTTTAATTGAAATAGGCATAGTGTATGAGTATAAGTAAATAATAATTTTAAAACCTCATTTTCCGTTAAACGACAAAATTCGACAACATTTTTAATGATTGTTGTCTTTTAATGATTGTTGTCGTTTTATTAACTATTCAGTTCAGTAAAACTAACTACTTTATTCGACAAAATTCGACGATTTTTGTTAAATCTTAAATATAAGATTGTGCAATAGTGATTTTAAAAATCACAAAAGAACTTCTTTATTCAAATATTTCGATATTTTATATTAATGAAGAAAATTACAAAAATTAAAACAATTATAGTTCCTCCATTAATCGACAAAATTCGACAAGCATAAAAACTTGCATGCAATTCGATAAAATTCTCAAAACTTAGCACAATTTGCACATAATACTCAATAGTTTAAAATTATAATAAAAAATTTAAAACTTTCTTTCTTAAATAGCTTAAAATCATTTGCTTTAAAGATTTTTAAGTGTTAATATCTTATATAGATTTAAATTGTCGAAAAATGTTGAATAAAGGAAAGTAATATGAAAAGATTTTTTAGTAAATTTTTACTATGTTTAAGTTTAATTACTTGTATTGGCTTGGTAGGTTGTGGTGGTATTTCAGAGACTCCACCAAATTCTAGCAATGAAATTGTTGAGCCAGAAAATCCAGTCGAACCACAACCTCCTAAAGAAGAGCAGTCAAAAATTGACTTTGAACAACTTGCAAAAAACATTCTTGAAAAGTTGTCAACGTATTATGCTTTTGATTATGAAGATGAAGAAATAGTAAAATTAAATATTTCAGAAGAAAAGTTAGAAATTGAGCTTAATTTAGTAGATTGTATTGATGATAGTGATTCTCCAGATATTCAAGAATATGTTAAACAAGAAGTTTCTAAGTTTGAAATAAATGACAGTGAAATAAACTTTTTAAACATAGATTGTGTAATAACGATAACTATTAATAAACCTAAAATTTAATTCTAGGCTTATACCATTTTTATACTATTGGGGTGATTTTTAATTGAAAAATTTAGTTTTAGTTAAGCATTTCATTAATTATAAAATAAATTAACTTTGCAGTATAAATAAAATGATTTGCAGCCCTTATGTTTTAAAAACTGCAAACTTTTTAAAATTTTTATTCTCTATAATTGAAAGCAATCAGTGAAAAAAGCCCGTAAAATCGGGCTTTTTCGATAATTTGGATGAGTGGACTCGAACCACCTTTAGTATATACTCCGCTTCGCTTAGTATAAGGTGAAAGTTTTTGAAATAAAAAAATCACCCTTAATAAGTGATTCTTTTGGTTGGGATGAGTGGACTCGAACCACCGACCCCCACCTTATCAGGGTGGTGCTCTAACCGACTGAGCTACATCCCATTAACAAACTTCTGGAATTTCCAGAGTTTTATAAGCGTTTTAGATCAAATAAAATTTGTGATTTGAGAGGGATTCATCGCAAATTTCTAAAACGCATTAGCATTATAATTGATATTAAAGATAAAGTCAACTGTTTTGTTAAAATTTAATTAAATTTTTTAATTTTTGTTTGATTTGTCGAAATATGTCGAATAACGAATGCGGTATTAAAATATTTTAATAACAAATAAAGTTTGACAAATATTTTTATTATTGATATACTGCTTAATAGAAATGCGGGTGTAGTTCATCGGTAGAATGCGAGCTTCCCAAGCTTGAGAGGTGGGTCCGACTCCCATCATCCGCTCCAACTTTACATTCAAAAAAGTCTCTTTTTTAGAGATTTGATTGAATGTATTTTTTATTGCCCAAATGCCCCATAAATAAAGGGAAGTGGCGATTTTTGGGTATTCAACATTAGAGTATTATGGATTATCAAAACATCAATTTTTTATATTTGACTTTGTGGAATGCATAGCCAAGTCCACACTTTATTGCAAAATGCAAGTGTAGGTAGTCGAATTTTAGGCAGAAAAAATAAAGAAAAATCGATGCAGAATTCAAAGAGTTGTGGTATAATGAAATTATGAAAGATTTATTAACATTTATCAATAGGGAAAAATTTAGAGAATGGCTTTCTGAGCATTGTCAGAACTGTGAGGGGGTTTGGCTTTTATTCAGCAAATCAAAAGACTCAAAAACAATCAAGGCGGAGGAGGCACTTGAAGAAGCATTGTGTTTTGGGTGGATAGACGGACAGATACAAAGTATTGATGACATAACATACAAGAAGTATTTTTCACGGAGAAGAGCAAACAGCAAGTGGTCAGATAAGAATAAGACATTGGTTAAAAGCCTTGAAGAAAGAGGGTTGATGACCGACTTTGGAAGAGTGAAGATAGAAGAAGCAAAGAAAAATGGACAATGGGATGCTGTTGACCCTATGAAATTTACAGAGGAACAAATCAATGTTCTGGATGAAATTTTGAAAGCATATGAACCAGCATACTCCAATTTCCAAGCAATGTCTATGTCAGTAAAAAAGACATACACAAGAGCATACTTTGAAGCAAAAACAGATGCAGGTAAGGCAAAGAGAATTGCTTGGATAGTTGATAGGCTTAACAAAAATTTGAAACCTATGTAAAACAAGGAGGCAAAGATGACCAAAGAAAAATTATTTGAATTTATTGCAAAGCAAAAGACAGCATTCATTTCATCAGTTGATGAACAAGGCTACCCAATAACAAGGGCGATGCTAAGCCCTAGGGAAATTGATGGCAATGATATATATTTTTCAACAAATACTTCAAGTAAGAAAGTTGAACAGTATTTGGCAAACAATAAGGCTTGTGTTTATTTTTACAAGCGTGGCAGATTTAAATACCAAGGTGTGACAATTAAAGGAACAATGCAAGTTTGCACCGATCAGGAGAGCAAAAATAAGATTTGGAGAATTGGTGACAAAATTTTCTATAAACAAGGTGTAACAGACCCAGATTATTGCGTGTTAAAATTTACAGCTGAGGAAGGTGAATATTATTGTGACTTTAAGATTGAAAACATTAAGTTTTAGAGATAGAAAATCATAAGCAAAAGTTTGTGATTTTTTGTTAAAATTGATTGCGGTTGCAAAGAATTGTGGTATAATCAATTTATAGGAGAATATACAATGAAATCATTGCAACTTGAAAATACACCAATTGCTTATTATATTGATGAATCAGCCAATAAAGAATGGATTGTGTTTATTCACGCAGCATTTGTAGATCATAGAATGTTTGAAAAGCAGTTTGAATATTTTTCTGGCAAATATAATTTACTTGCAGTTGATATAATTGGACATGGCAATTCAATCAAGGCAAAAAAAGGTGATTCAATTGAAAACATATCTTTTTGGATTAATCAAATTTTTGAAAAACACAACATAAAAGCGGCACATTTTGTTGGAGTTTCATTAGGATCTGTTTTTATACAAGATTTTGCCAATAAATATGAAGATAAGGTTTTATCTCTCGCTTGTTTTGGTGGATATGACATAAACAATTTTGACCTTAAAAAACAAAAAAGCAATTCAAAAGAGCAGAAGAAAATGATGCTAAAAGCAATGTTTTCAATAAAATGGTTTGCAAAGGCAAACAAAAGAATTTCTGCTTTTACAACTCAAGCGCAAGAAGAGTTTTACAATTTGAATCTGAAATTTAAGAAAAAGTCTTTTATGTATTTGGCTGGATTGCAAAAACTTATAAATAAATTCCCTACCAAGCAAAGAAAATATAAATTGTTAGTAGGTTGTGGCGAACACGATATTCCTATGGAGATAGATATTGTAAACGAATGGGCAGAAAGAGAACATTGTGAAAAAGTCATAATTAAAGGTGCAGGACATTGCGTAAATATGGATAAATCGCAGGAATTTAACGATTGTTTAGAAAGGTTTTGGCATTAATTTATTAGATAAAAAGATTGAATAATTTTTAATATATAAAAGATTTTGTAAAGTATTGAAACTGCAATACTTTTTTTCTATTCTATTTATTCGGAAAAAATCAACAAAATTAAAAGATAGCTGTAGAGCTAATTTAATTTGGTAAACGTAAAAAAGATTACATTTACTCAATAGTGTAAAAATATTTTTTAAAATTTTTAAATAGTTTAAAAAATCTTTGGAAATCATTTGCATTAATTTTCTTAAAGTGATAATATTTGCAAGGCAAATAAATTGTCGAAAAATGCCGAATAAGGAAAGAAGAAAATGAAAAGATTTTTTAGTGGAATATTAATTAGTCTTGCAATTATTGTTTGTATTGGTTTGGTAGGTTGTGGAGGAAAAGATAATCCGCCAGATTCCAATTTAGATAACGAAATTGTTGAGCCTTCACAACCAGAAAAACCAGCAGAGCCAGAAGGGCCAATAAATCCTGACAACCCTCCAGATGAAGAACCACCAATTGATGAAGAGCCAAATGACTCAATGCTTGAAAAGTTTAAAGTTTTGGCAGATGAGATTTTGCTGGGGATATCGCTTTCATATGATATTGGGGAAGAATATGAATTGGTTGTTAAAAATCAAATTACAAATGATAAGTTAGAGATAATTATAGATTTTGAAGATACAGAATTGTCGGATGAAGATTTATTTCAAGAAGCCTTTGAAGATATTAAAGATATAATAACAAATCTTGTTGATAAATCAGAGATTGATAATTTACATCTGGACTGTCAAGGAAAGAATTTCAAAGTTAAAATTTTAATAACCCCAATTATTGAACCAGCACTTAGAAAAGGCGAATAGGTCTTTATATTATCTTGAAAATTTAAAGCAAACAAAAAACACTTGGTAATATTGCAGGTGTTTTTTGTTCTGTAAGTTTATTAGATAGTTTAATGATTTTTTTAAAATCTGTTTTCAACAAGTTGTTTTATATCAAAATTTTCTTTTGTCATATTAAAATAAATCAAATATTCTATATTCCCATCGCCGCCAGTGATAGGAGAATGGCAGATATTGCAAACTGGGAAATCTAAAGATTGGCAATATGCAACAAAATTGTTTAAAAGTTTGATATGTAATCTTTTATCTTTAATTATTCCTTTATATTTTTTTGCTAATTCTTTGCCACACTCAAATTGTGGTTTGAATAAAAACATAGTTTCTTTATTTCCAAACAATGCTTTTATTGTTGGCAGAACTTTTGTTAATGAGATAAATGATAAATCGCCAATAATTATTTCAACATCACAAACTTCTTCAAAATTAAGTGACCGTATATCTCGCCCTTGCAGATTGACTACACGCTTGTCTGATGCGAGAGATTTGTCAAGTTCATCTTTGCCTATATCTAGAGAATAAACCTTGATTGCGCCATAATTTAATGCAACTTCAGTAAAACCGCCAGTCGATGCACCAACATCTAAAACAACTTTATTTTTAAAATCTAAATTAAAACTTTTGATTGCACCAAGAAGTTTGTAAGCTCCGCGAGATACATATTCTTCGTGTTCTAAAATTTGAATATGAGAATTTTCATCAACTAAAAGTGATGGTTTAGCTTCTTTCCCGTCAACCAAAACAAGCCCTTGCGATATTATTGCTTGGGCTTTGCTTCGAGATTTTATATTAAGCTTGTGGGTAATAAAACTATCCAGTCTTTCTTTCACATTAACTCCTTAATTTTGAAATAAATGTTTGCTTGCAAACTGCGGTTCACAAGTAATGTTAATTCCAAGTTTTTTGAGAGTAGATTCTTCACTAGGTGGCAAAATGTAAGTTGAATGTGCTTCGGTATTTTTAAGTTCTGGCAGTTTCTTAATAATCTTTGCGGCTTTTTCATTGCTTGATGAACTTATTGCAAGAGCAACTAAAACATCATCTAAAGTTAAAACGCTTTTCTTTGAGTTAAGATATTTTGTTCGCAAGTTGATAATTGGCATTAAAACATCGTCAGATATAACATCAAAATCATCACCCATTTTTGTAAGTGTGCGAAGTGCGTTTAAAACTACCGCGCCACTTGCTGAAATAACTTTTTTGGTTTTACCAGTTACAATTTTACCATTTCCTAATTCTAATGCAATGCAAGGGTATCCACTTGCTTTGCTTGTCTGCTTGGCAACTTTTGTCACTTCCAAATAGTTAGGGTCAAAATCAAGTTCGCTCATCAAATATTCAAGCCTTTCAACTGTATCTAGGCTAGCAGAGCCTTTTTTATAGTCGCATTTTGCACGATAATATCTTCTTACAATTTCACGTTTTGATGCTTCTTCAACTATTTTCATGTCGACAATCGCTTTTGCAACCATATTTACGCCCATATCAGTAGGGGATTTGTAAGGCTCGCCACCAGTAATTTTTTTGAGAATATTATGTAAAACTGGAAAAACTTCAATGTCACGATTATAGTTGACAGTAAGTTCGTTATATGCGTTAAAGTGATAAGGGTCAATTTGATTTACATCTTTTAAGTCTGCTGTTGCGGCTTCATATGCAATATTTACAGGACTTTTTAATGGCAAATTCCAAACTGGAAAGGTTTCAAATTTAGCGTAACCCGCTTTGACGCCATGTTTATGTTCATGGTAGAGTTGACTTAAACAAGTTGCAAGTTTGCCACTTGATGGGCCAGGTGCTGTAACAATGACAAGTGGTCTTGTTGTTTCAATATATGGATTAGCGCCATAACCTTCATCAGAAACAATGGTTTCAACATCGTTTGGATAACCTTTTGTATAATTATGAAAGTAAACCCTTTCATTTCGGTTTTCAAGTTTTCTTGCAAACTTAACTGCACTAGGTTGACCTTTAAAAAGAGTGATAACAATCGCCGAAACATAAAGGTCAAGGTCGCGAAGATTGTCTATAAGTCTTAACACTTCGTCGTCATAACTAAGTCCTAAATCAGCACGAACTCTATTCTTTTCAATATCGTTTGCACTTATGCAAAAGATAATTTCTGCTTTGTCTTTAAGCTTAACTAAAAGTTTAGTTTTAATATTAGGGTCAAACCCTGGCAACACGCGTGAAGCGTGAAGGTCATCAAAAATTTTGCCACCAAACTCAAGATAAAGCTTGCCCGAAAATGTGTTAATACGCTTTAAAATGTTCTCACTTTGAAGTTTTAAATAAAGATCATTGTCAAAACCTATATTTTTAATGTTTTCCATAAACCCTCCTAGTTTCTTTTAGTATATATTTTTTGGTTAATTTTAGCAAATAAATAAAAAAGGTTTTTCTAAGATTAGTAAATTTTTATTTTTCACAAACATGGCATAATTGTGTAAAAATTTGTAATCGCAATAAATTTTGTTTGATTAATTATTTAAGTTGTGCTAAAATATTTGTTGTAAAACTAAAATTCGGAGGAAAAAATGAAAAAGGTTGCCATTGTAACAGATAGTAATAGTGGACTCACTCAAGAAGAAGGCAAAAAATTAGGCGTAACTGTTGTGCCAATGCCTTTTATTGTTGACGGGGAAGAATATTTTGAAGATATAAGTTTGACCCAACCGCAGTTTTTTGAAAAATTAGCACAAGATGCCAATATTTCAACTTCTCAACCAGCCATTGGTGCAGTTGTTGAAATTTGGGATAGACTATTAAAAGATTATGATGAAGTCGTTCATATTCCAATGTCAAGTGGTCTTAGCGAAAGCATGAACACTGCAAGAACTTTTGCCAATAATGAATATGCTGGCAGAGTTGAAGTGGTAGATAATCACAGAATTTCAATTACTCAAAGACGTAGTGTTATTGATGCTGTCAATCTTGCAAAAGATGGCTATACAGCAAAGGAGATTAAAGAATATCTTGAACACACAGGCAAAGACAGCAGTATTTATATTATGGTTAACACTTTGAAACATCTTAAAAAAGGCGGAAGAATAACACCAGCCGCTGCTGCTATTGGAACAGTTTTGAATATTAAACCAGTTCTTCAAATTCAAGGTGGCAAACTCGACCAATTTGCCAAAGTGCTTAACTTAAAAGCAGCCAAAGCAAAAATGATTTCTGCAATCAAAGACGATATAGAAAATCGCTTTAAAGATTTGTTTGACCGCAAAGAACTTTGTATAGCTATTGCTCATACAAACAACTATGAAAGGGCAGATGAATTTGCACAAGAAGTTGAGCAGGCTTTTGGCGTAAAACCAGAGTTTGTTGACCCATTGTCTTTAAGCATTGCTTGCCATATTGGCTCTGGCTCTCTTGCAATAGGTTGCTATAGAATTTATCAAGGTAAAAATAAATAAACAAAAAACACCAAGTATGGTGTTTTTTTGAAATAATTTATGTTTTTATTTTTGTTCAACTTGAGTAATGTTAAGTTTAACAGTTACTGGTTTGTAACCAACTGGGGCAATAGTGTAGTCACGTGTAAATTCGCTTGCAACATTAGAGCCATAACCTACTGCATAAAAGCCAAGCCAACCTTCGCCAGCAATTTCCTCGTTTGTAAAACCATAACTAATTGTTGTTACATTTCCCTTTCTGTTTACTTGTTCAGTAATAAATTTTGCAGGTTTAACCACTTCGTCACCCTTTTTGAAAGTCATTTTGAAGAGAGCGGTTGAATTGTTAACAGTAAGGTTGTAAGCGTTTTCAACTTTTTCAATTGCGTTGTTTGAATTTGCAACAACATTGTCAACGTTTGCGTCAAGATTTGCACCATCAGCTACTTTAACTTTAAATGATGTGTCGCCATATTTAACATCAATGTTTTCAGTATTGCCAGCTTTAAGACTTAAGAAATATGATGCAACATAAAGAGAGTTTTCTTTAACAACAAATCTTGGTGCATCGACAAATTTTTTCTTTCCGACAGAAAGCTTAACATTTTCTTCTCCATATGTAATTCCGCCAAGAGAAAAATCTCCTTCTCCTTTTACCTTTCCGATTTTAGCATAAAATTTGTCAAATTCTTCTCCCATGTTTTCATAAGTTAGGTTTGCATCAAGTTTGTTGTAAACATGTTCAGATATGTAAGTCAAATCTCCAGCAACATCGGCTTTTACATCAATTGTGTTGTTTCCATAACCTAAGAATGCAAAAGGTGTGGCAACCACAAGTCCAGCGCAAGCAAGCTTTTTCATCTTTTTTCATTTTTCTACCTCCTTTAAATATGAATATACCCGATTGTAACGCGGGGGGGCTTGTCAAGCAATTTTTCAAAAAAAATAAAAAAATTTCCGCTTCGCGAAAATTTTAGTAATAAATAAGTTGATTTCGACAAAATTTGACAAAAGTAGACAAATGGTGTTAATTCTCTTCCTGCTTTTCGACAATTTCTGTCTTTTCTTCGATTTTAGTTTCGGCTATAGGTTTTTCTAAATGTAATGAAGAAGCCTGTTTTAAAAGATAAATCCCTAAACCGAAAACTACACTAAAGACAATCATTAACACAAACATAGAAATTAAAAGAGGGGTGTTTACTTTAATACTTTCAAGACTCGACCCAAAAACGCCAATCAAAATAAAAGCAGTTGCAACAATTATAAAACTTGCAATGGAAATTGGCGATGCAATCAAAAACAATTTTTTGTGAAGTTCCTTGTTTTTGTCGTAATTGCCGACAAAGTCTGCATTTTGATTGCTTTTTGCAATTAATTCTTTAAGTTTGTTCATAGCTTCTCCTTTATATATAGATAATATAGCATAATTAAGG
>CAMUGK010000002.1 GCA_947088415.1 uncultured Bacillota bacterium
TAATAAATTATATAAAACACTGCTTATCTTAAATAAGGAGGTGTGATATGGAACAGCAAGAAAAAATATGTATTTCTATCCAAGAGATGGCTCAGTTGCTTGGAATTGGAATAACTTCTGCCTACAAACTTGCAAACGATAAACTATTTTATCCAGCAAAGCGTGTTTGTGGAAGAATCGTAATACACTACGATTTGCTTGAAAAGTGGATAAAAGAACAAAACAACTAGGAGCGATTATGGAAAATATTTTTACAGAGGTTAAAAATCGTTTGTCCATAAAGGATGTTATTGAGCATTACTCCACTGCAACATTTAATAAAGATAATAAATGCCATTGTCCATTCCCAGATCATCAAGATGTAAAAATCCCGTCGTTGTCAATACGGAAAGCAAATAATACATTTAGATGTTTTGGGTGTGACAAAAGTGGCAGTGTTGTTGATTTTGTTATGATGTATAAAGGAGTAGATAAAATCCAAGCAGTTAGAATGCTTAATGAAGATTTTAACCTAGGCTTAAACTTTAAAGATCAGAGCAAAAAGAAATTTGATATCAAAAAGTATTTGTTGACATGCGAAAAAGACATTGGACAAACAGATTACTTTATTAAACGAGGATTGTTACCTACAACAATTAAGAAACATAGGCTTGGCTATGACAAAGTTAAAAATGCGGTAACAATACCTTACAACGGTAAAATGAATTATGGTCAAATAAGATATGTGAATGAGAAAAGATTTTGGAAACCACCTACAAGTGATGTTGGCACAGAGCCAATATATAATGAAAATGCAATAAACGATAAAGATAATGAGCCAATCTTTATTGTTGAAAGTCCAATATGTGCAATGAGTATTGAACAATATAACTCAAAAGCAATTGCGATATGTGGCGGTGGCGGAGTTTCTAAGTTGGATAAGGCACTTAAAGGCAAGAAAACTTGCAACCTGGGATTTATACTGGCACTAGACAATGATGAGCCAGGTGCGAGATATACTGACGAATTTGTGGCGTATTTTAAGAGCAAGAGAATTAAATATGTGGTGTGCAATATTTCTGGCAAAGAGAAAGATCCTAATGATTTACTAAAAAAGTCCTCTGAGGCTTTGGTTAAAAATATAGTCAAAGCAAGAAAGGAATATTATAGTAAATGTACGTCATATAGAGATTTAAAATCGGCGCAAGAAATTACGAGCATGACACTGAAACCCGTGAATTGGTTGATTCAAGACCTATTTCCTACTGGATTGAGTATTATTTGTGGGGCATCTAAGATTGGGAAAAGTTGGTTTGTACAGAACTTGTGTTTATCTATAAGTAATGGGGATAAATTTTTAGATAAACCTGCATCAAGAAATGCTTGTTGGTATATGGCGTTAGAAGACGATGAAAGTCTGTCACAAGCAAGATTAAAAATGATGTTGAAAGGTAAAACTGCACCAAGCAACTTTTTTATATCCTATGAAATATATCCAATGGACAAGATTGATAAAGACAGGCCTACACTTATGGAATATATTGCTGAAAACATAAAAAGGAATCCAGAAATTAAATGTGTGGTTGTAGATACATTTCAAAAGGTGCGAAGTGCTTCGGCATATGGCGAGAGTATGTATGCTCATGATTATAGAGATATATCTACCCTTAAAAAACTTGCTGATGAGTTGCAAATTGCAATAATTCTCATTCATCACACCAATAAAATGAAAGACAGAGATACAGACGGCGATCCATTTGCTAAAATTAGTGGAACTAATGGACTGATGGCAAGTGCGGACTGTATTTTTTTGTTGGATAGAAAACGTGGAGAACAAGAAGTTCAACTTGCTTTTACTGGAAGAAAAATAAGGTGTGACACTTGGACAATATGTCAGAGCGAGACGGATATGACCTGGTCAAAAATAGGAACGGTCGAAGAAGAAGCCTACAAAAAGAAGTTAAAAGAATACAATCATAGCCCTTATGTAATTACAATTAAGCATTTGCTTGCTGTAAACGATGGAGATTGGAGTGGGTCCTCTACTAAGTTTATAGAAGAACTTGGTAAACTTTATCCTAATGGAATGCCTATAAATCCAGTTCCTGCTGTTGTTGGGAGAGATATAAACGAAATGTCTGAAAGTTTAAAGCAGTTTGATCAAATAATTCATTTAAATACAAACCCACATGGTGGGACAAATGGTAGACAGCATAGGTTCTACTACATTAATAAAAAGAAAGAACAAACCTCTATATCTTAGAATACTGTTATTCTCGTTATTGCTGTTATGGGGAGAATAAAAATAACAGCAATAACACCTATAACGGTAAAAAGATATATAAGAAAAAATTAAAAAACTAGGAGTAAATATGTTTGAACACTATGACTTTTATAAAGCCAGTCAATTTCTGGCAAAAACAAATCAATGTAAATGGATAATACAAGGAGTTACTGGACTTTTGCAATATGACGAGATAGATATTCTTGACACAATTGAAAAGTTAAAGCCTTGTAATTATTATATGATTGAAAAATTATATTGTAAGATAATGCAAGATATGGATTATGAAGTTCCGTTTACTTTGGAAGAACTATTACTTTGCATTAAGAATTATCCAAAAAGAAGATTCAAAGGGTTTAACAAAAAGGCATGTTGTTATGTAAAAAATTTATATGAAAGATTACTGTACCTCTACCCAATGTAGACCCCAGGGGGATCTAAATCTCTACGAATTCAGTCTTTAGAGCGGGTCGGCAGTCGTATACAAATTTTCGCATAATCAAAAATCAAAATGATAATCAAAATATTGAAAATATTACTAGTAGAACATGTTACTAGTATTTTTTATTACTAAAAGTTTTATTTGAAAAGTAAAAAACACGAAAATAATTCAAAAAATAATCAAAATAAAGCAATTTAAGGAATGTTTTATAATTTGCGACAGTTTGATGGATGAAATCCTTTTCGTGCGACTGTGAGCGAATTTAAGACAAATTAAAGCAAAATTATGAGAAGATAAGAAAACAAGAATACAAAATTACAAGAAAACAAAGTTTCAAGGATACAAAGATACAAGAGAAATCTTTTATTTTATTTGGCTGTTCGCTGGACTTTAATATTCTTTTGCGGTATGTATTGTACTAGCAAAAGTACAAGTCCAGCTGTGAACAGCACATTGGAGGTATTAATGCAAAGAATAAGGACTATCACTGAGACATTACAAATGTTGAAGAAAGAAGATCCAGAAACTTGTTTAAGTGAGTTTCTCATAAGGAAACTTGCGAATAATTACAAAATCCGTTCCATAAAAACTGGCAACAAAGTGCTGATTGATTACGATTCGCTATTGGCATTCTTGCAGAGTAAAAGTTACGAGTTGCCAATGGAACAAATTATCATAGGTTAAGGAGAAAAATTATGCCATGTATTAAGAAAAATGTGCTAGACACGGGTGCGATTTCATATCGCATCCAAGTTAAAGCTAAGAATGAGCGAACTGGCAAGTTTGAGGCCAAAGTTATGACTTGCAGAAAGCCAGCAGAGTTAACAGAAAGGCAATATGAAAGAGAACTGCAAAGAATCGCCTTTGAGTTCGAGGATAAGTTTCGCAAGTCTATGAATGGTTTGCTTGCGGTGGATAATGACATATTGTTTATAGATTATGCCAACAAATGGTTAGAAAAAGTTAAAAACACTAAGTCTCTCAACTATTATGTTAAAGGAAAAGACAGTATTAAAAAGTTCTATGCTTACTTTGGAAACATTAAACTTAATCAAATCACGCCAGTTATGGTGCAAGGTTTCTTGGATGAAATGAGTTATAAAAAGTGTGAAAAGAAAAGTGCCGTGATGATTAAAGACATAACACAATACCTTAAATCGCACTGCATTAAATTGGTTGATGCCACAAACAAAACTGGTATATCAAGGTCAATATTCTTTTCGGCCACAAGCGGACATGGAATAATGGTTGAAAATGCTGAGCGAATATGTAAAGAGTTGGGATTAAAATATGACGAATACTTTAAGACAGAAATAATCTCACATCCTTATGCAAAGGAAACAATACTAAAACTTAAACGAACACTTGCAACAATATTAGCAGAGGCAAAAAGACAAAGGCTTGTTGAACACAACTTCGCAAGCAGAGATTATATTGCACCGATACAAGGCTACAAGAAAGAAATACAAATTCTAAATGATAAAGAAGCGAAAATACTGGCACAATACTTGGATACTGAACCAAACCCTCGCTGGAAGATCTCTCTGTTAACAATCTTGTTTATGGGGTTAAGGCGTGGCGAACTTGCTGGCCTTGAATGGCAAGATATTGACTATGAGAATAAGACAATGACAATTCAAAGATCGGTGCAAGACATCGTCGGCTTTGGACTTATAACCAAAGATCCAAAGACCGAGAACTCAAAACGCACAATATCAATGCCAGATAAACTAATAACTTACTTGAAAGAATATCAAGTATGGTGGGATAATCAAAAGCACTATCTTGGCGACCGCTGGAAAGATACTGACCGATTATTCTGCACAGAAGATGGAAAAACAATCTCGCCAGGATTATTTAGAGTATGGCTACAAAAGACATTAGTAAAAGCGGGCTTGCCAAAAGTGTCCCTTCACTCACTTCGCCACACTAATATAACCTTGCAATTAATCGCAGGTGTAGACATGAAAACCGTCTCTGCTCGTGCAGGCCACAGTAAAGCATCTACCACAAGCGACTTCTATAGCCACTTTATAAAGAATTCAGATATTCACGCGAGTGAAATATTGAATAAAATATTTGAATAATTAAATGCTTAGGAGAAAAATCTCTTAGGGATTTTTTGTTGTAAAAATTATACGATTTTTTTAATTTGTGCTATAATTCAATTAGGAGAAGCATATGTTAAGCACATTAGATAAAATTCATATTATATTAAAGACGATAGCTACCACTGCAACGATTTCTAATATTAGTGGTTATGAAGATATGGCTAAGTCCTTAGAAAACTTTACAAAAAGTCTGTTTAAAGTTTTAGATAATAAGGATTTCGGTCAACCAACCATATTAAAATGCAATAACGGAAATGTTGAATTTGTTGCGAATGACGGTACGGAATATCAAGTTACTACAAACAATAATTTTAAAGCGAAGTGTGAAAAAACAATAATCACATTTTTAGAGAATAAACAAGCTGGTCATACATTGCAAATTGTTTACTATGTATTATTGTCAGGTAATGACAAAACAAAAAAGAAACAGTTACTCTCACAATATCCAAAGGATGTCTCAATATACGATGTAGAAGATATTTGCAGGAAAATTGCACAATGTGACGATGAAACTGTGAATAAAATTTTTAATATCTGTATGGAATTTTATCCCATAGATTTTTCTAATTATGCTCTTGACACATTCACCAATTCTATTAAGTTATGCGATGATTATATTGACAGAAGCTTTAATGTTTTAAATAACAATTCATTTTTAAAGATCGAAAGCATAGACGATTTATTAAAACAATATCGAAATATCGTTATAATGGCTGATGCTTCAGCTGGTAAAACAGAGCTATTGATAAAAATCAATAACAGTTATTACGACAAGCAAAAATGCGTATACTATTATCAATTGAAGAATTACAATGGTAAAGAAATTATAAAATATCTTCCTAAACCCTTTTTGTTACATCCAACTCCTTTATTATTGTTGGATGGATTTGATGAAATCGAAAGTGTTCATGTGGATAATTTTATAAAGGAACTTAATACATTTACACAAATATACCCAGATTGTAAAGTCGTTATTACATCTAGAAAGAATTTTTGCACTCGAAATATGTTTGATAATTTTTCATATTGCGAATTAAACGATTTAACTGACACGGAAATAGATGCTTATTTTAAAGATAAATTTGATGAAAAACATACTGAAAAAATAAATTTGTGCAAAACTCTCAATATATATAATTTATTATATAATCCTTTCTACTTAACAAGAATAGTTAAGGTTCTTAGTCTAAAAGACAATTTATCAAATAGATCTGACATTATGAAAGCGACTTTCGAATTAGATTATAATAAATATAAATATAATAAAGAGATTTCTAGCGAGACTTTGCTATGTCAATTAACACAATTTGCAATGTTTTTATTTCAAAAAGACAAGTCTAATTGCGATATTTCAGATTATAAGCAATTCGATAATGATAAAATGAGAGCTTTTTCTTGGCTGTTATATCAAGATGATAAAATCAGTTTTGTACACAATAATTTTAAAGAATTCCTAATAGCTCTAAGATTAAGCGAATTTCCAGTTTCTAAAATAATCAAAATAATAACACTCAAATTAGATAAGCCATATATTAAAACAAAGTATACCAATATATTAAGTTTTATGCTATCTTCTTATAAAAATGATAAACTCTTTGATTATGTATTGAAATATGGCCAATATATTATACTAGATCTCGAAGAATCGTCTTTAACAGAGAAACAGAAAATTCAAATAATTGAAAAGATATATAAGGAATATGAGTTAAAAAAATCTTGGCCAAATGCTTATCTTTATAATGAGAGAAAGTTAGCAAAAATTTGTGATACTAAAAAAATTATTGAAATTTTAATATCAAAATTGAAACCCAAAAATCATAGAACTACAATAGTGTTTTCTATTGAGTTATTAAAAGAAGTCCCATCTTTATTTGGTTTCACGAATAAGTTAAAAGAATTAGTTATACAATGGCTTAATGATGATTGCCTGGATGAAGTAGTGTTAAGTTCTTTAATTTATTCCCTAAATAAGCTAAATGCTTCTATTGAAGAAGTTTCTAGTATATATTTAAAATACAGAAACCATAAGTATTCTAGAATTCGTGCATCTGTGAATTATTTACTAAAGGAATATAAATTAGCAACAAAATTTATTCCTGAAGTTATAGAAGGATTCAGTAAAGGCCAGTTAAAAGTTCTTGATGTTAACCATAAAGAAGAAGATGTTATTGATGCTGGAGAAAGCTACTATTTACAACAGGCAATAAGTGAAATCAGAGATGAAAACGCTTTAGAACAACTCTTGGACTTTATAATTGAAAATGAGAGGAAGTATGAAACAAGATCTTTTACGGAATATGTTTTTCAGGCTCTTGAAAATAAAAGAAAAATCGGACTAAAACTACAAGAAAAGCTGTATACTTTATTAAGTTTAACTTGTCTGCATTATACTGACAACTTGTTAAATTTAACACTAAACTTAATTTATAAATTTAAGCTTAATAATGAATTTATGAGTAAAATATTTTCAGACACAGAAATAAAAGAATATCAAAAAAATCTACTAATTGCGCGTTTATATACAGACGAATCAATTTTTAAATGTCTAGATTATTTTAAATCACAAACAAAACAACAAATAGAAAATTTTATATATTATCTAAAGGAATATAACAAAAATTATGCAGATGTAATTAGTTTGTTGAAAGCTGAAGGAATCTCTTGTTCTTTACCTAAAAATGATTATGAATTGCAAAGGCAAAAAGCAATCCAAACACATTTTAATAATTTATTTTTTAAAGAAAAAGTTATAGCAATTGTAAGGAAAATACTGAAAGATCTTAACGGCGATGAGATTTCTAGAAAAAAAGTCAGAGAGCATTATCTCTACAGCGATTATAAATTGCCTTTCTATATTTATTCGTTATTTGATATTGATAGTAATAATTTTAATGAAAAGAAAATTCTTAAACAAGTTACAGACAATTGGCAAATTTCACAGATTTATGATATGTTACATCACAACAAGCAATTAGAATTAAAGTCTAAGCAAATTGATTTTATAAATAAATGGGTTGTTAAGCAATTAGAAGTAATAGATTTCAAAAATGCCATAACTTATAATGGCACGTCTTGGTCTACATCTTATAATGCGATGTATACAGAATATTTTATAAGAAAATGTGATTTGCTTGTTGATAATAATATTTATGAAGATATGTTATGCTTTACTTGGGGAGAAAATTCTGATTCTGATATTTCCAATTTGGAGTTTATTGAACAAAAACTCGGCAGTGAAAACTTTAAATCAAAACTTTCAGAATTTAGTAAAAAGGACTTCTTAGATGGCTATGTTTTAAGTAACAGATTGAGATATTGCATGAAAAAGGATTATGATATTTTGTTTGATTGTGTAATCAAAAAAATATCGAACTTAAATAAGGATGAAACTGATTATCATTCTAGTATATACTTCGAGTATTTAAATAAATTTGGCAGACTAGCTTCTGCTTACGATTTTTATGACAATTTGCCAATTAATTTAAAGTTAGAATTAATACATATGAGTTTAAATCAAAATTTGGATAATAAATTCATTTTGGATCATACAGAGAAAGATATATCCTTAAATGATGAAAATTCTATTAAAATAGCAAAAGCATTATTACCACATAGAAGTTCAGTTGCCTTAAAATATTATTATAAAACAATACATAAAGACGGCTTTGAAATATCATATCCATATCCGACACTTAAAGCATATCAAGACAAAAAGTATTTTAAAACCTTATTTAAAATTTTAGCGTTGACATATAAATATAAGGATGAAGATAATCATACCAGAAATGACCTAATGTTTTGTTTTGAAAAAATTTGCATTAATTCGAATCTTAAGACAGTAAAGTATATAATAAAAAAATTAAACAGATTTACTAAAATCTCTAAGTATGAAAATGTAAATTATTTACATTATTATTTAGATGGTATAAAGCTGCAGATTATAACACAAAAAGACGCTTAACCAGCGTCTTTTTGTGTAAATTGGTGAGAGTAAGAAGATTTGAACTTCCGACCTGTCGCTTAGGAGGGGCAATTAGCCACCGAAGTCCTATTGAATAACTTTTGAAATACACATATCTATTTGTATTATCAATTAACTTTTCATAGTATAATACAAAATTTGTGCTTTTGTCAAAAACTTCAAATAACTTTTGTTCCATGAGTAGCATTTTTAGTATGGTATGAAAGTTATAAATGACTTACAAACCGTCTTTACTCTTTAACTTAAATAAAAATTAAAACATCAGGGTTGATGTTGAGTTAAGGAGATTAAAATGGAAAAGAATAATTTAATAAAAGAAAACGACCTTGTTAAAGTAAGAGTTGTTAGAGATGAAGTAATATTACACAATATTAGCATGTGTAATCGTAAACCTGTTTCAAGAAGAATTGGAAATGGTAAAAGAGTTAATATTCAAACAGGCGAAATCACAGAAGAAAAGAAAACTGCAAAACGAGGCGAAAGCCTTTATAGTTTGCTTGAAAGCAATATTAAACTACAAGATTTAATTAAAGAAAATACTGTAAACTTAAAACATATACTTTTGCTAACATTCACTTACAGAGAAAAAACATTAGATATAAAGAAAATAAACGAAGATTTTAAGTCTTTTATGAAACGATTAAGGCGAAGAATAACTGAATTTGGAACAATAGAATATATAAACACACTTGAATTAGATAATGGTGGCTATCATATACACGCAATAATTTTCTTTAATGAGTCTAAAAAGATTGTTTATATACCTGACACAATAATAGCAGAGATATGGGGTCATGGGTTTATAAAGTTTGGGAAAAAACCTAAAACTAAAAAAGATGTATACTATTATGTGACACCTCACTTATCAAATGAAGTGACAAATAAAAATAGTCATATGCACTATAAAGCACTAATGCAAATGGAACTACCAACTGGACAAAACCTTTATAGATATTCAAAAGGTCTTAAAAAGCCTATAATTCACACGGATACTTATGAAAATGTGAAGAAATATCTTAAAGAAAATAGTTATGTGTTTGAAAGAGAAAATGTATATCTTAATCCTATGCAGTCTCACAGGGGCAACAACCTATACTATTGCAAAGAGTATTATAAAAAAGAAGAAACAAAGTCTTACGGATTAGGTAAACGAACACCTATCTAAACTGCCTTTTAAGAAGCATTGATATTTAATATAATAAATTTATATTAAATAATTTATATCAGCCATTTTAGACCTATTTGCAGTGGCGAGAAAGTTTGTGACAGTCCCTATTTGCAAAATAATAGCCCCAAAGTTATAATTTTTATATAAACTAAGAGCAAAGTGTGATATAATGCAAAGGGAGGCATGAAAATGAAACAAATAAAAACTTCCATCTATTGGTTTATTTTAATTTGTAGTGTTTTAATGGCGGTTTTAATAACAATAGCAACTACTATGGGTTCAAATAATTTAATTATAGGACTTATTTCAGGTGTTTTTTCTAGTGCTATGGTTGTTTTGATTGACCTTTTTATAAAATATTTTATAAGTAAAAAAGAAACATTTCAAACTATTACAAATTCAGTTTATAATTTATTTTCACAAGTAATCTTATTTATTTCAAGTATAGAAGATTTTGGGTATAATGATTTTGAATTATGGTATGAAAATATCCAAAACAAACGAAAAGAATTACTAAAAAGTTCAAGGGACTTAATAGATAACATTTGCGATGTTTACTGCTTTTTCAAAAAAGGATATAAACTTGTTGGAGAACTTTATCAACTTTTTTATACATTAGACTTCTATGAGTTATTAGATTTCTCAAATAGCGAAATTACTTTGGAAATTCAAAATACTATAATAGAAATTGAAGACATGGACTTACTAAAATATAGAGATAAAATAAGGCTTAAAAACAAATTTGAAAAATTAAAAGATAATTATAAAAATCAATTAAAAGAAGGAATTAAAAAATTAAACGAATACCTTCATCCAGTAGAAAATATTTATAAAGATATGTGTAAAAAATATTTCAATGAAAGTATTTATAACAATGCTAAAAAGTTTTTGAATAATTTAGATTTTGAATTAAATGATAAAAAATTAAATTATGCCTTTAGAGAGATTTTTATAAAGCAAGATATTCAATTAAAATATTTGAGTAAAGATAAAAAAGACTTGCAGTAATTTGCAGGTCTTTTGTTTTATTTGTTTTTAAGCAATGTAATAATAGCACTTTTTTTTATCAGGGCTGGCGGTTTTAAGTAAGTCTATAATCTCTTTGTCTTTGCGATATGCACTTATCTCATAATAAAAAAATTCAGAAACAGATGAATCACAAGCGTCTATAATTTCAAGCAGTGCTGAAACTGAAGGCTCAAAACTATCATTTTTAGACTCTAGACGGGAGATATAGGCGGGATTTTTACCTATTTTCAAACTTAAATCACGAGCAGATAAACCTTTGTCTGACCTTAATCTACTTATACGAAAAATAACCTCTTTTTTATCCATAAATCCACCTCACAAATATACTAAAATTATAAATGATAAGCGGCTTTATGGCACTTTGCAACACTTGTAAAAATTACATAGTATGAAACTATTTTGCACTTATAAGTGCATTTGTTTGCTTTTACATTCATTTTGTGCTATTATACTTACATGAGAGGTGCAAAATGAAAATTATTTTAAGTAAAAAGGGGTTAGACAGTAGCAACAGTGTTAAGCCTATAACTATTGATAATAAGCAAATGATATTTTTGCCTATTCCAAGTAATCAAGATTATGATAATGCAAGATATAGCGAAGTGTTTGAAAATAAAATATCATTGCTTTTCTATTGTATGGAAATGGGTATTGATTTTGGTTATATAGACAACAAAAAATTGCCAATGAATGGAACTACAAACTGCCATTTAGACCCACAACTTATAAATTATTTTGGTTATGATAATTTCAAAGGTAGTTTTGGGCAAGTGAAAGCCGCCCAGAAGCATTTAGAAAATAAACAAGTGCAAGCAGGCGATTTGTTTTTGTTTTATGGTTGGTATACCGATAATAAAACACATAAAGAAAAGCATACTCTTTTTGGCTATTTGCAGGTTGGAGAGATTATAAAAGTTAATGAGTTGACTGCAAGCCAAAAGCAAAAAATAGTTGATAAATATCCTTGGCTACACCATCAACCTCATTGGTATAGCCAAGAAACAAATAATACAATTTACATAGCAAGGGAAACCTGTTCATTTAATAAAAATATCAAAGGTTTTGGAATGTTTAAATATGATAAAGAATTAGACTTGACAGCAAAAGATATTGGCACAAAAACCTGCTGGGAAATTTCAGCATTGAAAAATTGTAAAGTATCTTTCAAAGACCATAATGGAAACGACAGTTTTAATGATTTGGGACAATTTAGAGTTGCTGACCGCTGTCAAGAGATAGTTATTGAAGAGTGTCCGCAGGCTGAAAAGTGGGCTATAAACTTAATTAAAAAATATAAAAGGAGATAAAAATGAAAAACATAAGTTTAACAGTAGAATTCAAAAATCCAGAAAAAGAATTGCAAGAACAATTACAAAGAAATGGTGCAAGAAATATAAGCATAAGAAGAAATTTTGACGGCTGTCTTGAAGTGTCTTACAAAATTGTTTGTGCTGACCCACAAAAAGAAATTGAAAAAATGCTGTCATCATCTGGCGGACAAAGTGTTAGAAGTTCGTCAAGTTATAATGGTGCAAGATTTGATATGAAAATTGACGATCGTCTTGATGAAAGAGAGTTCAAAAAGCAAATTATAGACGCTCTCCGCAGAGCAGGTTTTAGAGCAAACTAAAAACAACTAAAAATAACCGTCTCCGTTATGATTAGTAGGAGGCGGTTTTATGTTTTTAGAAATTTACGATAAGTTTGACAAAAAGTTAGGAGATGTTTTTGTTAGTGAAGATGGCCATATGTCTTTATGTTTTGACAATAAAAATAATTTGCTAGGCAGAATTGTTGGAGATGAGAAAGTTTTATTTGCCTTTGATGAAGATGATAGGTATTTAGGAAGATATGATAGTCTTTATACTTACGATAGGCATGACAACTTGTTAAAAAGGGGTAATTTAATATATAACATGTTTTATCTCACCATTAAACACATTAGATAGCCCTGCAAGTGCCTGCAAATGGCGTGAGAACAGGCAAAAGAGTTTTTATCGGTAAATCGACCATGAAAATATAAAAAGCCATACAAAAGGCTAAATAATAGGAAAAGTCCGCAAACAGAAAGCGGTCTTTTTTTATGCTATTTTTTATCTTAAAACCATGACATGGTAAAACATCGCTTCAATAACCCCTGTCGTGTGAAGTCATATGTAAACAACGAGTTGGGATAGAGCAAAAAATCACTATAGTCCTGTGTGCACATTAAAAGCACACGAAAATTTACGGGATTTTTCGGGAAATACGGCAAAATGGTTGCCTTCTCTGCCTGCATCGGCTTTAATGAGTTCTAACTCGAAAAACTCCCATTACAAAAGGAGGTAAATGGTTATGTATAGGACGATAGAGCAAGCCTATGCTTACTTAAAAGAACTTGACCCTAACACAGCACTAACAAAATATTATTTGAGAGTTTTGTGTCAAACAAACCAAATCACAGTGCTTAATATAGGCTCAAAGTTTTTAATCCAACTTGAAAGTTTATGCGACTTTCTAAAAATCAAATTATGTGAAAACTAAAAATATAAGGAGTAAAAAATGGAAATCAAAAATTTAGGAAAGTATGTAAGTGTGTTAGACAATGGCTTAATGCAAATGATTGGAGAAAAACCTATTGAATATACACTACATGCTCAATTTAGAAGCACAGTCACAGGTGCGATAACAAGATTTGAAAAAGTTGTAAAAAATACAAAAGAATTTGAAGGAAAAGAACTTAAAGAGTTTTTATATTCAAACCTTCAAGAATTTATTAAAGAACGAGAGTTTAGGTTTATATATAACTTTATACCTTATGAGTCAGCGGAATATGAATTCCCTAACAAAAAAGGCAAGGTAAAGACATGGAAAGCAAAAGTGTTTTATAGTGAAAGCGAAAAAGAAAGTCATAAAATGTTTTTGAAATTAGCACAAGCAAGAGAAGAACAAAAGTTAAGAAAAAAAGGAGTAATGTAAAATGGCAACATATGAGAAAAGAACAGCAAAGAAGGACGGTCATATCACATATGGCATACAAATCAAAGTTAAGGACTATTTGGGTAGAGATAAATTTGTAAACACTACTTGGAAAAACCCTAACAACCTTACAGGCGAAAGAGCAAAAAAGGCTGCGATTGCTTTTGGTGAAACATGGGAAGCAGAATATAAAAACGGTCATACCCATAAGTTAAGCAATGCAAGTTTTAATCAAGTAGCAAATGAGTGGCTACGAAATGTTAAACACAGAGTATCATTAAACTATATTTTACGATCGGAAGATTGTATTAAAAGAATGACCGAATACTTTGGAGATGTAAGATTTGTAGATTTAAGGGCTCATGAAATCCAACAATTTATCACATACCTAAACGAATATACTTACAAAACTATAACCGCAAAAGTAAAAGAATATAAACTTGATGAGTTTAAGGAAAGTATAAAAGCAAATGGCGGTGCGAGAAAGGCAGAGAGAGATGGAATAATATCACGCCCTGTGTTTTACTATGCTACACATGGAGAACCTATTGCATATAGCAGTGCCGAGAAAATTTGTAATTTATTAAAAATAAGTATAAAAGAATTTTTTGAAAAGATTGTAGTTGAAAAAGGTTATGCAAAAGAGACAATACTAAAATATCAACACACATTAAGTGCAATTTTCAATTATGCAATCAAAAATGAGTTAGTGACTTCAAATTATGCTTCAAGTGTTTACACAAAAGATAGCATAGGCGGAAGAAAAACCGAAGAAGCCAAAATATTAACTAACCAAGAATATGACAAATTATTAGAAACTTTGAAACTTGCGGACAACAAGTTAGACAACAAAGGACAACCACTTAATCTTATTTGGGAAACTATACCTTTGTATGTTATGACCCAATTAGGACTTAGAACTGCCGAAGTGTGCGGTCTTAAATGGGAAGATATAGATTTAGATGAAAGAGTTTTGAGTGTATGCAGAGATAGAGTTTACACTCCAAAATATGGTGTTTATGATAGAGATACAAAAACTGCTAAATCAACAAGAAAATTATTTATAAGTGATTTGTTAGCCGAAAAATTACAATTATTCAAAGATAAATATGAAGAACTTAAAAAAGCCGATAAAAAGTTTGATAAAAGAGGCTATATCTTTTGTAATGTTGATGGCACACCAAAGTTCCCACAATATCTTAACTATTTACTACAAAAATATCTTTTAGAAGCAAATGTCACAGTTGTATCAAATCATAAGATACGACACACATGGATAACAAGACTTATCACAAATGGTGCACCTGTAAACGGAGTTGCACAAATGGCAGGTCATGCCGACAAAAATACAACATTAAAGATATACACTCACTTTTCAAAAGATGTTAAGGCATCACAAGAATTGTTGACAAAATATTTGTAATGTTATTGAGACACACAAAAACTTAATAAAATAAAATGCTAGGTGCGAATACTCGTATCCTAGCATTGATAATGTTTCGACATGAATTATTATGGTCTTTTTATTGATTGAAGAATAGAAACTAATTTTTCAGTATCTAAACTTTTTCTAGTAAGATAGCCAAGTTGATAATCTTCAAACAATATATCTATTGAATTGCCAAAAGTATTATGACAAGAACTAATTTTGTCATGCCCTAGCAATTCAAACATATTGTTCATTAAGTCGAAGATATTTTCAAGTAAAGCAATTATTTTTGCAGAGTCTAATTTTAAGAGAAATATGTCTGAGTTTGCATTTCGCAGTTTTTTATCAAAATGTGCTAAATAATTATCTCTAAATGTTCTTAATTTTGACAACTCATCTTTATTGTCGCTTATCAGAGTGTCAATATTTTTAGCAAGTTCTTTTAGTTTTAGGTCGTTTTGTTTATCTAGAATTTTATTTGAATTTATAAAGTTTGAAACACTTTGAATAGATAAGGAATCAGGGTCGCCATCAAATAATTTAGCAGCAGTTAACATAGATTGTTCTTTTAATGAATGAGAAATATGTCCTAAGTCATTTTTTAGAATGCCATAAGACGACTTATCTATTTCATACCAATCGTTTATTCTTTCATTCAAGTAATAGTTGTTTTGGACTTCACTAATTTTAGAATGTAAAAATTTAAGTGTTTTAGTCAAAATATCAGAATTCATTATCACCTCACAAAATAAAAAGTATCTAGCCAAATAGATACTTAAATGGTGTTCCCAAGCCGACTCGAACGGCTGACTAACCCTTAGGAGGGGTTTGTAATATCCACTTTACTATGGGAACATAAAACTTATAAAAAACTATAAAAAATTGGAGTGAAGATGGCTTTTGTATGGGATTTACGAAAATCACAAAAACATAATACCACAGAAAACCTAGTAAATACAAGGGTTTTAGGGGTTTTCAGGGGTGGCTATAACAAAGCCTTAGGAGGCGACCGCTCTATCCAGCTGAGCTACGAAAACAGGATGATATAAGTATAGCATATATTGATAGTTAAAGCAATTATATTTTATAATGTCAAAAGTTTTGATTATATGAAAAGCGTTAAAAGTATCAATTTTGGACAGAATTCGATGTTGCACGATATTATTCGACAACTTTCGATAAAGTTTTTGTGTAAAATGTAAAAAATTCTTGCAAACGATAGTAAGAAAATTTTTATCATATTCAATTTTATGGTATAACATATTTAAGATTTATTTACTTTTGTTTAGGGAGTCAATATGAATAATAGATTTATGATTAACAAATTAAAAAAGAACGGCATAAAATTTGATAAGGGGTTAACGAGTAGAGAATTTATTTCTATCGAGCGGATATATGGGTTTGAATTTCCAGGAGATATTAAAAGGTTTTTTGCAGTTGGATTGCCAATAAGTCAAGGATTTTACAACTGGCGTGATTTAAGTGAAGAGAATATACAGAAGATAAAAGGAATTCAAGACAAAATTGTAAAAAACTATATTCTTTCGTTTAAAAGAGATTGCGTTTTAGAAAATTATGCTCAGATATTTCCTAATAATAAACAAGAAATTGAGTTAAAAAAAGCATTGTGTGATTTTCTATTAAGAAGCCCAAAACTTATTCCTATTTTTAACAAAGATTTTTGCTTTGCGGACATTAATGATATGCCAATATTGACATATAAAAATCCCACACAGATAAGCTTGACAGGAATAAATCTGGAAGAATGGTTAAAGAAAAAATTTTTACATATTAATAGTGCGGATAAAAATCAGTATAAATTTTTAGAACAGAAATTAAATAACTCAGGTATTTGGAAATATTTAATAAAATAAAAACATTGAGGTTAGTCAGTTACTTTTGAAACTAGCGAAATAAGTAAAGAAAAACATAGACAAAACAATCTATGTTTTCTTTTTTACCCTTACTCTCGCTTAACTGCCAAACAAAACGAATAATTCTACCGTTGTCATAGGTTGTCGTGCAAATAATAATTCTTAAATTCATAAGACACTCGCATTGACCTTGACAACAAAAAATATTCGCTTACACTGAAAAATAGAGAGAAGAAAACAAAAAGCAAAAGAGCGGGCTGCGTTATGCTCTGCCAGCAACCGCTCTTTTTGCAACAAAGTTTAGTTGTAGGCGTGTGCTTGTATGGCGAGGCAACGCCGAGCCACTTGTTCAAGACAAGCACACGTTAGAATCCCAAATTAGTCAATTTCAAGGTTATTAAAGTCAAATAATTCGCTATCAAAAAATTCAGTAATTGTCATATTTAATGCATTACAAACTTTTACTATTGTTGAAAATTTAACATCAACATTCACCTCATTAAAAATATATCTTAATGCCGAATGTGTTAATCCTGTTTCTTTTTCAAGTTTATATTTTGACATCTTTTTTTCAACCAAAAGTCCACTTAACCTTAAAGCAAACGCACGATTTAAATTCATATCACACCACTATAAAATTCAAATAATAAAAAAGTTAATTTAAGTGAAATATATTGCACTTATTACTTGCTATTTTAAATTAAATTTGTTAATATATAAGTGAAGCGCTCTGCACCTATTGTGTAGTATGCTCACTAAAAAGGAGTTTTTATGGAAGAAATAAAGTTAAAAGTTGATAATTCTAACAATGAGAAAAAATCAAATACTAAAAAAATTTGGATTGGCGTTGTAGGCTTTGCAATATTACTAGCGATTATAATTGGTATTGTTGTTGGATTGGGCGGTGAAAGTTCACCCACAGGAAAATCAAAACTAGATATTTCAAATGTTTCAATGTCAGTCGAATACAATGAATATCTAGGATATTCGGCAGTAATTAAAGGAACTGCAAAAAATACAAGTGGCAGGAATTATTCTTATGCAAGTGTTGAATTTTCTGTCTACGATGCTTCAGGAAACAATTTAGGAACTGCTTTAGCAAACATTAATAATTTGGGAAGTGGTGATACTTGGCGTTTTGAAGCCAATTTATTCAGTTTTCCTAGTAGCAGACCAACTACTTATAAATTGGTAGAAATTGCCGCTTGGTAAAGGAGTAATATATGTATTTTGTAATTTATGGGTTAGTATTTTTAGTTGTATTTATCGGTGTTCTAGTTATAATATTGGCTGTTCATCAATCTGGGGTTTCTAACGCTCGCAAAAACCAAGAGAGCATAAACTTAAAGGCAAATGATACTTTAAAAAATTCGAATTTCAGTATAAGTAAAAAGTTTTTTCTAAATGATTATGCTACATATAATCAATCTGATACTTGTAAAAAGTCTATTGCGGTAGATAATGATAATAAACAAATATGTTTTATTGACTATGCTAAAGGAAGTTTGTTTATTGTAAATTTTAACGAAATATTAAACTATGAAATTTATGAAAATGGTAGTAATGCAACCACAGGCGGAAGTATAGGTGGATTTGGAACAAGATTTTTCGGAGCGGAAACAAATGGGATGTGTAAAGAATTAAAATTGATTGTAAGATTAAAAAGATATGATACATCTCAAGTTTCTTATGACATTATCACGAATACAAGTTTTAATATAGGCATAAATAAATCAACACAACCATATAAACAATGTATTTCGACACTTCAAGAAGTTGTATCATTTTTAGAAGTAATTAAGAATGAAAATGATAAAAGAAAAGACACAGATAAATAAATATCAGTGTCTTTTTTTTGTTAGTTTCAAAATTTATAACCCTTAATCAATGTTTTTATTTGTTTAATTCTTACTTTTCGAGTTTTTGTTTTTTCTACCTTTGCGTCTGCTTGGCGAAGTAAATAAAGATAGGAAAGCAAATACAAAGGAAGAGATAAATCCATAACCAATTGAAGTTACAACTGCTGGGGTTGAATTTTTATAAAGATAAATTGCAAGCAAAACTGCAGAACAAATCATAAAGAAGAAGAAAGCACAAGAGAGCAATCTAACTTCAACCTTTGGTTGAGCATTTCCACAAGCCAAGCCTATCAAATTGACAAGGGCAAGCAAAATCATAATGCAACAAAACAACATGGCAAGAATAATGCAAATTTTGGCTGCAAGCATATATGGGGAATTGTTTGTTGTAAAATCTAATATATCAAAAGTTCCAATTTTGTTGTAGGCTTGGTTTGCAATGTCAGCTCCGCTGCCAGAATAAGCCCAAAAAACAGGGTAAGAAAACATTGTGAGGGCTAAAACACCAAACAATATTGTAAAAACAGAAGTAACCATAAATCTCTCCTTTTTGTTTATAATAACATTATTGAAACAATTTGTCAATAGTTTAACTTGCTTTTGGGAAAGATTTCAACAAAAGAAAGCAAAAAAAATAGTGAGATTTCTCACAAAATAACCAATAATTGGAAATTTTAATAGTCAATTCTTCCAAGCATGTAGTCGGCAGAAACATTAAAGAAATCGCATACTGCCTTAATTGCATAAATGCCAGGTTCTCTTAAACCATTTTCCCATAAACTTATAATAGATTTGCTTACTTTAAGTTCTTTAGCCAAAGCAACTTGACCAATACCTTTTTCTTTTCTGAGTTCTCTTAATCTTTTCCCAAATATATTTTCCATAACTACATTTTCTCACAATCGTAAGAAAATATGACAAAATCTTACAATTGTGAGATAAATTCGATAAAATTCTTTATATTTAGACCAAATTCTTGGGTTAAATTAATATTAATTTATAAAAAAGCCATAATAAAAATATGAAAAAGAAGAAAAATGAGAAAAAGATATTTAAAAGTAAAAATGACCCGCTTGGTTCTTATACAGGAATTGGACTTATTGAAAATCAAGAACCTGTTCAGGATGCCGACGATTTATAAAAACTTCATGATTCCGCCAAGGACTGCAAAACAAAGTTTTTTCATATAAGATTCTTGTTGTAAAAGTTTTTCTTCATCTGGATTAGACAAAAAACCAAACTCAACCAAAATTGCAGGCTTGTCAGTGCAATTTAACACGAAGAAGTCGCCAACAGACGGCAGTGTTTTTGAATTTTTGTTTGCTTCATAAAGCGAAGTTTGCACCTCACCTGCAAAAGTTTTACCAAGCTCATTGCCTTTTGCATAATAAACCTGAGCACCTTTGCAAGAAGATAATCTAAAACTATTCATATGAATGCTGACAACAAGGTCGGCGTTAGAACCTTCAATAATGCTTTTGCGTTTTTCCATTTCACTTTTCTTTTTGTTAGGGGCAGAAGGGGAATATAATCCGTTCTCATTATTTCTTGTCATAACAACCCTAAAACCCATATCTTGACATTGGGCTTGCAGACATTTTGCAAAAGCAAGATTAAGGTCACTTTCTTTAACACCTGTAATTTTACCTTCTGCACCACCATCAATTCCGCCATGCCCCGCATCAATCACAATGGTGTGAAGTGGCTTTGGCGTCGTGCTGGCTTTGATTGGAAAATAGGTCGCACAAAACGCACCAATTGCTAGAAAGCACAACAAAATGGCAAAAATTGTCTTTTTCTTAATTGTTAAAAATGTAGTTTTCATCAAGATATTTTATTATCAACTTTCAAAATAAATGCAAAAAGTTGGCACACTTTCTTGAAATGGCAATATTTTCATGATATAACCTTGTCTAAGATTAAAAAATCTTTTGAAAAGGAGATGAAAATGATTAAAAGTGAACAATTACTTTCACTTTTCTCTCAAGACGAAGAAGTCTATTACGAAGAAGAAAAGCGAAAGAAGAAACAAAAACTTGTGCGTAACGAGTTTGAAAAATGTGGAAAATACGGAATGCCACTGATTAAGAAACAAAAAATTGATTTAGATAAGATTGAGCTTCTGGGTTATATAAAAACAAAATCAAACGACGAAGAAAATAAAAACAAAACCATACATTTCTTCACTTATGATTGGAATTTCAATAATGTCTATGAAAAACCAGAGCAAGCACTTGAAAAACTTGACCAATACTATGCCCTACTCACACCAGAGTTCAGCACTTACAAAGACATGCCTCTTGCGAGACAAATTGACAGTGTTTTTAAAAATCGCTGGTGCGGTGCATTTTGGCAGAAACAAGGTATGCTGGTCATTCCTACAATTTCATGGGGCTCTTATGGTTGTTTTGATTTCTTTTGTGATGGTGTTGAAGAAGGCTCTGTTGTGGCAGTTTCAACTTATACAAGAGAAGATAATAAAAAAGGCTTCATGGAAGGGTATGAAATTATGATGCAAAAAATTAAACCAAGTGCAATAATTTGCTATGGCACCCCTTTTGAAGAAATGAAGGGAAATATAAAAGCAATTGACCCTTTTAATAGTGAAGAACTTATCAAAAAAATTGGCCTTGCCGAGTTTATGAAAAAGAAACTTGCCAGCGAACTTTATCCAGAAATTTAGGAGCAAAATATGGAAGAATTCAAACTTACAATCAATATGCTCCCAAAAGGAGCATGGGGAAGCGATTTTAGTAAAACCTTGTCTAAGAAAGATTGGGAAAAATTGCGAGATTATGCATTAAAACGAGCAAAAGGAAAATGTGAAATATGTGGATTTGTAACAGATGCCCTTGATGTACATGAAGAATGGGTTTTTGATACAAAAAATAAAACACAAACTTTAAAATATATCAAGGCAATTTGCTCTCGTTGTCATGGTGTTAAACATTTCAAAAATTCAGTTAGGCTTGGCTTTGGAGAAGATGCAGAAAAGCATTTTATGAAAGTCAACAATGCTTCTGAGATGCAGTTTGCTTCTCACTTAAATAAGACTTTACTTGAATATGAAGAGAGAAACAAAACTCATCGCTGGAAAATAGTTGCGGATTTAGAAACGTTTGGTGGCAAAGGAATTGAAATAAAGCAAAACAATATTCCTCTTATTAAAAACCCTTATGAAAATATAAATTGGGATAGTCTGTCATACGAAGATACAAAACATTTATTTAATATCACAAGAAATGATAATTTGATAGGAGCACCAAAAATTGTTTCTATTGAAGTAAATAACTATCAAGGCGAAATTAAAATTAAATCGCTGTTTGCCGACAGAATCGAGTGGTTTTTAGATAAAATAAAGATAAAAACAACATACCACACTGCTGGACTATTCAAAACGGAATTCAAAGTAAAAAATTTGATTGGAAAAAAATTAAA
The DNA here is from genome assembly GCA_947088415.1 of uncultured Bacillota bacterium. Lineage (GTDB taxonomy): Bacteria > Bacillota > Clostridia > Christensenellales > UBA1242 > Caccovivens. Next base: position 22,554 of record CAMUGK010000002.1, read on the forward strand.
TTTCAAACTTATTGGAATTGGCGGCAAAACAATTTCAAAACCATTTGAACTTTTGCCACAGGAGGTGTTATAATGGGAATGTGTAAACCAAGTGGTGGGAAATTTGATGTTTATGGACCTTATAAACATTCTTTAAAAAAGGATGGTATACCAAATACTAGATTAGACTACTACGACGAGCAAACAGACGAATTACTACAACAACGCTGGTATGGTCCAGATGGACTTGCAATTTGGGATAGGGATTGGAAACATAACAATCCAAATGGTAATCATAAATTCCCGCATGATCATCCTTGGGATTGGTCTAAGAAAATTCCAAGACAAGATTTTATTAATAATATTAATAATAGTTATTGTTAAAAAAGGAGGAAAATATGAAAAAAAACTTATTAGAAAAAAATATACAAAAAAAATGTGCTGTTTGCAAAAAAGTTTATTTGACATCAGAATTGGACTTAACTCCATGTCCATATTGTGGATGGTATAACGATTCTATGTGTGAGGAGAATCCTGACAAAGTTATATATCGCAACCTTATTTCTTTTAATAAGGCTAAGCAATTCTATTCAGATAGGAAGCCTTTAAAGCCCGACTTAATTGATTTTCTTGAAGCATTTGAATTTTATGGAGAAACGGGTTTTGAATATAATAATATTGACTTTGCTTTGTTTAGACATAGAGAATATGGTATTGAAATGAGTTGGAGTCCAGAGCCAAATGGCACAATTTATTTCAAAGACAAAGACGACTTTATACAAAATGCAAAGATAGGCAATGAATTTATTCGAGAAATATGGGACAAAGTTGACGATCCAAGATATTTATAAGATAAGAAATAATAAGCGGACAAGTAAGTTCGCTTTTTTATTTTATGATACAAAATTTATTAAAACATATATAGGCCTCGCGAAACAATTTCAAAAACCTTTGAACTTATGCTGCAGAAGGTGCTATAATGGGAATGTGTAAACCAAGTGGTGGGATAAGCAACCAAACTGGACGAGTAGGATCTTTGCCAAGAATATGGTTGCCAAATACAAGGATAGATTTGTATGATGAAAAGGAAATTTGTTGCAACAAGGATGGTATGGACCAGATGGCAGAATTATTTGGTATCGTGACTGGTCACATGGTGGAGGATATCATGATTGGCCACACGACCACTATGTTAATTGGGATAATCCCAAAGACCCTAGACCACTTTATATAGGTCCAAATGGTGAAAAAAACTCGGATTTTTGTTGAAAGGAGAATTATATGAATATAGAAAAAAATACAAAAAATCATGTGAAGTATGTCAAAAAGAAATTTATGTAGATATTTATAAACAAGGGAAATGTCCTTATTGTGGTTGGTGGAATTGTTTTTTAAATGAAGAAAATCCTGATGAAGTAGCATTACCTAACACTCTTTCTCTAAATAAGGCACGACAACTTTACAAAGAAAAAAGGCCATTTGAACCAGACTTTGACGATTTTATTAAAGCTCTGTATAGTTACGGTGAAATGCAATTTGAATACAATGGGACATATTATGCAGTTGAATTTGTAGGAAGAAGCAAAAATAATTTTGATATTCAGCTTTATAATTCAAAGTCACGAGAAAAGTTTCTATTTAAAACAAAAGAAGATTTTAAAAATAATGCCAAGGTTGAAGGAAAACTATTAAAAGAAATCTGGGATGAAACGACTGATAGATATTGGCTACAATAATAGATAAAAGGTGCACTGTTTAAGGTGCATCTTTTTCTCTTAATTTAAAAAACATACTGTCCTTTCTTGACATCAGCCCCGCCATGCCCCGCATCAATTACGATTGTGTGCAAAGGTTTGGGCGTTGCACTTGTTTTAAAACATAATTGAATGCAAAGGGTGGCGGTTTTTAAATTTTGGACGAAGGGATTGATTTTTGATAATAACGATATAATTAAAAACCCCGTCAGGTTTTCTGACGGGGTTTTTAATGACGTTAAATTTTAGTCAATCCAAAGAACTTTGTCGGCTACAAGAATTGTGATGATGTCAACAAGCCAGAAAATTACTGGACAGAAGATTAACATCAAAACTGCAAGTACAATGCCAACTGTTGATTTCTTTTCAACAGATCTGCAAAGACGATAAACAGCCCAAACAATGTCAAGGAAAGGAAGTGCTAAAAGCACTTTTACAATCTTTGGAAAGTTGTCAAATGTTTTGATAAGTTCGCTCATCTTTTATCTCCTTTTTTTGATTTTGTAATCAATTTACATAATTATTCTATGCATTACTCAGTTAAAAAGTCAATTATTTTTTGACTTATTTAAAAGAATTTTGTCGTAAGATTTTGCTTTTTGTAAAAATTTTGTTTTTCAGATAAAAAATGAATAATGTTTTATACAATATATTAAAAGGTTTAAATACCTTTAACACCTTCAATGCGAGTTATGAGATATTTAGGGTTGTCTGTTGCAAAAGCAATAGTATTTGTTGTTGTGTCAAAAGTGTAAGTAAAGCCACGGCTTATAGCAACGCGTTTTTGTGAATAATATAAAATTCCTTTAAGATAATGCACAGTTTTTCCATTTGTGGAAAGTGAACTCATTACAAAATCATTTTTTGGTCGGTTGGCAGTTGGCAATTCTATAAAAGAATAAAGGCTGTTTAGGGTGGCAAATATGCGAATATAGTCATATTCACTATCTGTCCAATACACATTATTACCAGTAGGAATGCCAGTAGTAAAGCCTTTGTTGATTGCTTCATCTGTGCTTTTCATGTCGTAGATAACTTCAATTGCTCTTCCTCCGCCAGAAGAAGGTCTATTTTCGACAGCACTAACTCTTGAAGCCAAACTTTCAATATTTAATTTGTTGTTTCTAATGCTTTCGGTATGGTCTTGCAAATCTGCCGCCTGAAGTTGAATTTGTGAATGGTTGTCACTTATGTCATAAGTCATGTTGGTAAGTTTTGTTTGATATGCTGAAAGGGTGTTGTTTATTGAGCCAACCGAAGTGCTTAAAGAAGAAACATTGCCTTTTATAATAGTTATTTCGTCGGCATTTGCTTTAATCCTGTCGTCAAACCCATTAATTGCAGTGTTCAAAAAGGCGATATCTTCTTCATGTTTGACCGCTTTGTTTGAAATAGTTGAAATATTGGTTTCGTTTGTTTCAACCTTTTGAGAAAGTGCTGAAATGTTGGCTTGATTAGAATTTGTTTTATTTGAAATGGTAGAAATATCACTTTCATTTTTGCTAACTTTTGTTGTCAAGTTTGAAATGTTGTTTTCACTGTTTTCGACTTTTTCAGATAAAGATGTTATATTGTTTTGATTTGTTTCCACCTTACCAGAAAGGGTTTGCAAATTCTCGTTTAATGTTGAAGACTCACTTTCAACCGAGTTTAAGTTGGTTTTTATTGTTTGAATTTCGCTTTCAAGACTCTCAACTTTATTTTGACAATCGGTTATTTTCTTTTCAAGTTCTTGAAGTTGACCTTTATTTCCACCACCTAAAATTTCATCTTTTAAACTTGGCAATGTATGCTTAATCAAATACCAAAGTTCCTTTTCTAATTTAGATAGTTTTTCTTGCAATTCTTCTTGCGTGTTCATAATTCCTCCTTAGACAAAAGAATAAAGCATAGACTATCTAATTGCAATCTTTACTGCCAAAAATTAAAAAAATCAGCCTAAACTGATTTCTTTTTCTTTTTTGTTTTTTTCATGAACAACAACAATAAAATAATTGTCACGCAAGATGCGGCTACAACAATTCCAGTTATAACACCTGCGTTAATTCCGTATGGAGATAACTCTTGTGTCTTAATATAACCATAAATCAACTTTCCATTTTCTCCAACAAAACAAACTGCAGTCATATCATTTTGTTTGTTGTATCCTTGATATAGATAAAGCTCCTTGCCTTTATTTAATTTAGCAATAATTTTTGTTTGGTCAAGGTCATAGACCTGACAGCCATCAATTTCAACACTTGCATTGAATACTGGATAAACCTCTTGCGACAAAATGTTAAATGTGATATATCTTGCATAAACATATCCTTGCATTTCTTTATATTCAACTTTAATAAAATTATCATTTTCTTCTTCAAGCACTTTCAACTTTTCGCCATGAGCAATTGTGACAGGCTCATTGTTTTGATTTAAAATAGGCTTTTCAAAATTGCCTTCTTCAAAAAGTTTAACTTCGTTTGCAATGACCATAACTTCGCCAAGGTCAGCAAAAACATAACCGCTATTAAATTGTAGTGGCAAAAATATTGCAAAGCACATTAACAAGCACAAAACCCCGATAAAAATTTTTCTCATGACAAAATATTATCATAAAACCTTATTTCTAGTCAAATAGTTTAATTAAAAAGCAACTTGCACCTAATGCTGAAAACTTTAAATATTAACTTGGTAAAAGGTTGCCTTGAACATTAAAGTTTAATAATGAATTGAATAATATTTTTCTTTTTACACACACTAACAGCGGGAGGAAATATGAAAGGTAAATTATTAACTAAGATTGGAGCAATAGGCATTTGTGCTTTATCGGCTGTAGGGTTTGTAGGGTGTGGCAATACGGAACTTGTAACTTTTGGTCAATATAGTGGCACTTATGACAATAACAACTATTCGGTTGCGTCATCAACTTGGGAAAAGCAAACTGACCAAGAAGGTTTTAACGGTGTATGGAAACTTGTAGGTCAAGTGAAGTATGACGACAATACTGGTAAGGCGTTGTATTATGGCGATGCCGACACTAAACACTATGTTGCAATCACAGTTGTGCCAGAAGCAGGCGTAACACCTGAAAATTCAACATATTTTGTAAATTCAAATCAACTTAAACCATTTGAAAATGGAAATGATAATTCATTTACATTAATTAAATCGGTTAGTGAACAAAGTGGCGACTTTACTCTTACAATCAACTGGAATAGTGAAAAGCAAGTTAAGTATAAGTTTATTTTAGACCAAACTGCATTCACATTAGAGTCTGCTCCACAAGCCTAATAAAAAATCTAGCATATGCTAGATTTTTTAAAATTCTTTTTCAGGACTTCAACATTTCTATTAAATATTTCTGAAGAGATTGTATAATCCTTTTTAGGGAAATAAACCCAATGCCCTTTGCCAAAAGTTTTAAGTTTATCAAGTTGGTTTTGCATAGATAAAATTTAGCATACAATAGGCTTATTGTCAATAGTAAAATTACTTAACTTTTTAAATTTATTGTGCTAAAATTAAATACAAGGAGATAATATGATTACACGCAAAGAAGTTCGACAAAAAGAAAAAGAACTTAAAAAAGAAGATAAGATAATTTATGATGAAGAAGGCAGGGCAGTAGTAAACTTAAATGTGCTTGACGATAGCGATTTTCTATCTCCATATGGAGAAGATAACGATGTTTTGATAAGCAGTGAAACGGCTTCATTTATTGAAAACAGCACAAAGTCTATTCATCATCGCAAAAATTTAACGTTGGTTTTAAATAGTAATGTCATTGACGATAAAGAAAAGGTGGTTTTTGAAAAAGGTATTAAAAATTATTATGAAAATACTTTTTTGGAAGTTAAACGAGACCTTAAAAACAATCTTTTAATTACACTTTTACTTACATTGGCAGGGCTGGTTTGGTTTGGTGCAATCATTGGTATTGCTTATAAATTTGATTTTGACCTTGTTATAGAAATGATTTCAATCGCAGGCTGGGTGTTTTTGTGGGAGGCTGTGGATTTGTTTTTCTTTCAACGCCCAAAACTAAAAACGCAACAACTAAGAGCATATGCATTGATGAATGCAAAGATTGTATTTAAAGAAATAAAAAAGCAGGATAGTTAACCTGCTTTTTATTTCCAAAGAATTTGCCTATAAAGGTGAATAAAATATGATGTAACTTTCAAATACGCTCAATAGATAATCGTGCAACATTTGGTTTCTCGCCAAGCATTAGGCTTGTTTCAGGGTGAATTAAATATAATATGAATTTTAAATACACTCAATAGACACTCGTGCAACATCTGGTTGCCTAGATGTTTTCGGCAAGGAACATGGCTTTAAACTTGTCATTGCGTTCAAACAACTCATCAAAAGTTCCGCTGTCTGCAATCTTTCCTTCGTCAAGAAAGAAAATCTTGTCCACATTCTTAATTGTCGAGAGTCTGTGCGCAACAATAACAATCGTGCTTTTTCCCTTAAGCCCGTCAATACTTTTTTTGACTTCTTCTTGTGCAAAATTGTCTAGCGAACTTGTGCTTTCGTCAAATATTATGATAGGGGAATTGCGAAGCATAGCGCGTGCAATGGCAAGACGTTGCTTTTGTCCACCAGAAAGTTTTATTCCGCTTTCTCCAACCTTGGTGTCTATGCCTTGTGGTAAGCTGGAGATGAAATCTTCTAAAGAAGCTTTTTTGATTGCATCAGCCAATTCTTTGTCACTTGCGTCGCCTTTGGCTAAGAGGAGATTCTCTTTGATAGACATGTCAAATATGTATGGAAATTGATTGACAAGCGAAATAGTTTTTCTTATTGTTTCTTTGCTTAAATCGTTGATGTTGACCTTGTCAATCAAAACCTTTCCACTGTCAACTTCATACATTTTGGACATAAGATTGAGTATTGTAGACTTTCCACTTCCACTTTTGCCTACAAAAGCGACAGTTGTGTTAGGCGTAATCTCAAATGAAAGCCTGTCGAAGATTTTGTTCTCGCTGACAATCTTTTTGCTTGAAATCCCCCCCCCGCACTTTTTCTTTTGTAATTTTTTAAGTTCGCTTAATGAATTGATTTCTGGAAATTCATATTCCTTAAAAGTGTATGATACCTTGTCAAACTTGATATGCCCTTTAACGTTTTTAAATTCTTTTTGACCAAATTTTTCGGTTACAAACTCGTCTTCGTCAAAAAGTGAAAACATACGCCTGTGTGAAACTTTAATATCTACAATAGTGTTTGAAATTTGACCAACCCCAAAAATTAAATCCCAAAGTGAACCACGATTTGAATAGATAATCATATAGGTTGCAATGGTCATTGTTCCAAGGTCCATAAGATAAATGCCAAGAAGCAAAACTAAAAGCGTTCCAATGTTGACAATAAAGTTTCTAAGCGACCAAAAATTTGTGTCAGTCATATCCATTTTGTATCTTGAAGTTCGATAATCTTCATACTTTTGCTTAGAAACTTGGGCAAGTTGACTTTCAAGACCAAGAGATTTAATGTCTTTTTCACTGCGAACAATCTCGGTTGTAAGCGAGTGAACTTTGTCGTTTTTGCGTCTAACTACAAATCTATTTTTTCTTCGAACTTTAAGTCTAAAATATTCCAATACAAATCCGATAATAAATAATCCAAAGAAACATAGCGAAGCCCAAATGTTAAGAGTTGCAACATAGATGAACATAACAAGTGCAGTAGCAACATTCATAAGTGTGTCAACAAGCCCAGATAATTGGTCAATAATTCTTGCAGGGTCTTCAACAATACGTTGAACAAAAGTGCCTGTGTCATGGTCGTTGTAAGTTTTAGAGTTTAATTTGAATGCCTGCTTTGCAAGGTCAAGGCTGAGTTCCGACATTATTCTATTGGAATATTTGTAATATATTCTGTTAATTAAATACCAACATAATTTTTGAAATACTGCAAGTCCTATACCAAATAAAGCATAGGTAAATGCTTTTTGAAATTCAGGGTTTTCTGCTGTTAAAAATGCAATAGTTTCGGCAAATATGATTGTTAAAAAGATATCTGCAATGCAGCCAAGTGCATAGAGAAATATGTAAGCAAAAATCCAAAATTTATAATTCTTTAGATATAAACCTATATTAGGTTTTTTAACTTTATTTTTTGTCATAAAAACCTCCATTAATGTATTTTCAATCCGCTGTTATCAATTATAGCGGGGGGGGGTCAAGCAATTTTTAAAAATAATTTTTTTACTAACTTTCAAAATCCATAAAACAACATAACGAAGGCTTGTAAATATTAATTATCTTAAGAAGCCATTCGCTATTAATTGTTGTCCTTCATAAACAGTTTTTATTACCACTGCTCACGGCTCCTCCTTTTGTAAAATTTGTTTATCTAAAAAGGCATTAAGAAATATATCACTAAAATTTAACTTTGTCAAGATATTTTTGCAAAGAAAACTGGTTGTCAAAACAAACTTATCATTCATCATTAATTATTTTTTAAAAGATGCATTGTTATTTCAACAATGCATCTTGACTGATTTCCCCAGTAGGGCTCAAACCAATCAGACAAATAAAAAGCGGTCGAAGAAGTGCTTGTGCTTTTTGGTTGTCAACAGGTTTTTATAAAAACAAAAAACCTTGACAAAGTCAAGGTTTGATGGCTCCCCCAGTAGGACTCGAACCTACGACAACTCGGTTAACAGCCGAGTGCTCTACCGACTGAGCTATAGGGGAATAAGAGGGAATGCACTTATCGTGCAAGGGTATAATAACAAATTTTTATATTATTGTCAATAAATTATGCAAAAAAATTTAGAAAAATTTGAAAAATTTTTATTTTTATTGTATAATGCTTTTAATGAAAGAGAAAATTTATAAAATTTTAGGCATTGTTTTTATTATTTTACTGATTGTTGCTGTTATTGTGACAAGCATTATTATTTCAAACAAAAAAGAAGGGCTTGATAAAATTCCAGACGCCAGTCACACAGAACTATTGTGATAGAGTTTATTGATTGTTAGTTTTTTCTTTTACTTTTTTAAAAGTAGTTTTTTTATATAGAGTTTTTGCTAAAAATCGTTCAAGCATTAATGCAAAAAAGAAAGTGGCAAAAATATAAATTCTAAACCTGCCAAAATTTGTTATTAGGTTTATATAGAATAACAAAATTCCAGAAAGCAGGCTTGCTAGACCATAAAAAATCTGCCTAACGATTTTGTTGTTTTTGCAAAAGATTAACAAAAAATTACAGATGTCAAAAAACAAGCCAGAACAAAGTCCTGTTGCAAAGATTGCTAAAAAAACGAATGCTTGATTTAACGTTGGGTAAAGCATTTATTTGAAAAGCCTTTTTAAAAATGGAACTTTAGCAGATTGATTTGAAAGTTTAACATTTGTAACCTTGCCAAAAAAACTAACGTCATTGTTTTCAAGGTCAAGTTTTCGCACTTCCAATTGGTTTCCAGAAATTATTATCGTATTTTCCTTAGTTTCAACTACTGCTTGAGTAGGTGTTGAAGAAACAACCTTTGTTGCTCCAAGAATAGTAATTCCAGATGAATTTTCAATAGTGATAAGTTCGTTCATAATATTCTCCTATAAAATTTTATTAAACAAAACTTATGAATATGAAAAATTATTGATAAAAATATATTTTTATGTTATACTTTGGGTATGGAAAAATTAACTTTTATAAATGCTCGCCAAGAGAAACTTGCAGATGTTCTTTGCAAGAAAGGTTTTTCATATAATTATGTTTGCAAGCTTTTGCGAAATAAAGATGTTAAAGTTGACGATATTCGCATAAAAGACAACATTTTAGTTGAAAAAGGCAGTCAGGTTGTTGTTTTTTATGAAAATGACGCTTTAAGCAAAGGTTTTGACATTGTATTTGAAGACGAAAATATTATTGTCCTTGACAAGAAAACTGGAATTGAAGTTGAAGGAATTGACGGGCTTGAAGGTAAGATTGCAGGTGCAATGGCTGTGCATAGATTAGACCGCAACACCGAAGGGCTTATGGTTATGGCAAAGAATAAAGAAGCCAAAGAAAATTTACTTTCTGCTTTCAAAAATCATTCAATAACCAAAAAATATATTGCCGAAGTTGTGGGTGCAACTAATTTTAAGGGCGAAGTTTATAAGGCGTTTCTAGGCAAAGACGCCGAAAATTCACAGGTGCGAATTTTTGCTAACGCTGGCAGGGGCAGAGAAGAAATTAAAACTGGCTTTAAGACTATAAAATCTAATGCTACAAGCAGTCTTGTTGAGTGCGATTTATTGACAGGCAAAACTCATCAAATTCGTGCACATCTTGCATATCTCGGTCACGCAATTATTGGCGATGGAAAATATGGAAAGAATGAAGACAATAAAAAGTTTAAGAAAAAAACGCAACAACTTTATTGCACATATTTAAAATTAGACGGACTTTATGGAAAGCTTGAATATTTAAATAAAAAAATATTTACTAAAAAACCAGAATGGTTAAAATAATTAAAAAATAATAATTTAATAAAAAAATATTTATAAAT
>CAMUGK010000003.1 GCA_947088415.1 uncultured Bacillota bacterium
GAACAGCTCAAAGGCTTTTTTGTTGCCTAAAAAACAAACAGCCCTATTTTGTCGAATTATGTTCCTTTTTTAAAACGTCTTTGAATTTTTAATTTTTTACTCAAAATTTAAGTATAAAATTGCCATAAACTAAAAAATCGAATATTAAAAATCTTTTGTCTAAAACATGCTATATTTTGGCTAACTTTGTCAATCTTTGTCGATTTTTTTACAAAAATACTGACATTATTCGACAAAACAAAACTAAATGTATTTTTATTCGACTATTATCGGCAAAATAAAACGCTATATGCCTTTATTTTAAAGGTAATTAGACATTTTTAGACAAAAATAGTTAACTTGCGTAAATATTGTCGAATTCTGCAAATCGTCGTCGTATTTTGACGAAATTTTACCAATAAAAAACATTTTTTTAAAAAATTATTCAAATTACTTTACATTTAAAATCACATGGAGTATAATAAGGTCAATTATTAGGAGGATTTATGAAAAAATCAACATTATACATTGAGTCAGAAGTTTCAAATGTTCTTTTGGCCACTGGCATGCCTGCACATTTGCAAGGCTTTCACTTTTTAAAGGATGCCATTATGGATGTCGTTAAAAACCCAACCCATCTTCATCAACTTACCAAAAAACTTTATCCATACATTGCTGATAGGTTTAGCGTTACTTCGCCCATCGTGGAAAGAAGCATGCGACACGCAATAGAAATGGCAAAGAAAAACGGGTTGACCTACAACATTAATAAAATGTTAAACACTACATATCTTACAACAGATGAAAGACCATGTAATGGCAATTTTATTGGTTTGGTTTCAGAAATAGTTAAAAAGAATATGTATAGATTAATGGCTCGTGCTCAAGATATTGAAGATATCGACGATGTCCCAGGATTTATCAAAGACCTTTTAGAAGATCTTGGCGAAACCCCAACAAGCGTTGCTTAAATAATCCACTTGTTTATATAAATCTTTTTGTCAAAATAAAAAACTGCTTTTAAGGGTGATAAATTTTGAAACTAGCAAAAAAACGAACTAATTAATTTTAGTTCGTTTTTATATTTTTCAATGCGTTTTCAAAAGCCTCTTTTGTTTCTGGTGTGTTTGCCAAATCATGTGGCACATTTGGAAGAAGATAAAGTTGTTTTTCGCAAGTTAGCATTTTATATAATGTCTTGCTGTTCTTTATGTGCTTTTCATTGTCCGCTAACCCAATCATAACATGTGTTTCTGCTGTAATCTTTTTAATTTGTTTTGTTAAGTCTAATGTTCTCATGTCTTCAACATAAGCAGTTGTCATATGCAAAACTCTACCAGTGCTTTTTGAAACTTTATCATAAAAACCATTTTTGATTATTTCTTTTGCAAAACTATTCAGTTCTTGTTCGTTATAGTTATAATAAGGAAAAGCACAAGGAATAAGTAAATTTACCTTTTTAGGAAATTCACCTGCATATTTAACAACGCTTATTGCACCCAAACTCTGTCCGGCAAGTGCAAAAGGTTCAGTGTAAAAAGATTGCGTTTTTGCCCATTCAATCGTATCTTCTAAATCTTGATAATGCCCGGTTGTTGTAATGCCTTCGGCAGAACACTCACTTGCGTTATTAGAATTTGTTGCATCCAGGTTTACAACATTATATCCATGCTTTGCGAAAAAATCCTCCAAAACAAGCATGTGCGGATAGTCCTTTCTTGCACCAAGTCCATGCTCCAAAAATGCCAGTTTGTTTCGGTCTTTATCAGTATTTAGCCTAACTGCCATTTTCAGTCCTTTTCGATTTTCAATAAATAATTCTTTAATCATATTTTTATTATATCATAAAATCGTTATATTTGTATATAAATTTTATAAAAATTTTGGCATTTAGGCGTGTGCTTGTTTATAACAAATGGCTCGGCTTCGCCTCGCCAGACAAGCACACGCCTAACAACTTTGTAGCAAAAGAGCGGTTTGCTGGCGGAGCATATCGCAGACCGCTCTTTTGCTTTTTGTTTTCTTCTCTCTATTATTTTAGTGTAAACGAATATTCTTAGTTGTCAAGGTCAAAGCGAGTGTCTTGTTATTTGCAGTGCGTGTCATATCAACGACAACCTGTGACAACGGCAGAAATATTCGTTTGTTTTGCAGTCAAGAGAGAGTAAGCACAAAAAAGAAAACACCTAGTTGTGTTGGTGTTCTCTTTGTTATTCTGCTAGTTTCAAAAGTCATTAACTAAAGTGGCAGTTTTTTGTTTTAAAGCGTTTTTCTAATTTTAAAATTTTGTAATGCTTGTATATTGCCATATATACTTATATTAATATAACTATATATTTTAAAATATGTGAATATTAAAAAAAGAAGATAACAATATCTTCTTTTTTTATTTCTTAATTATTGATTACAAATCTTCAGATAACACTTGGAAATAGCCTTGTGGATGTTTGCAAACTGGACAAACATTTGGAGCATTGTCGCCAACATGAATATGTCCACAGTTTCTGCAAATCCAAATTACTTTTTCAGTCTTTTTAAATACTGTGGCATTTTTAACTGCTTCAGCAAGTTTTCTATATCTTTCTTCATGATGCTTTTCAATTTCAGCAACGCCTTCAAAAGCAACAGCGATTTCTTCAAATCCTTCTCTTCTTGCATCTTGAGCCATCTTTTTATACATAGATGTCCATTCTTCATTTTCTCCAGCTGCAGCAGCAAGAAGATTTTCTAAAGTTGAACCAACGCTTCCACCATTTAAAAGTTTAAACCACATTTTAGCATGTTCTTTTTCGTTGTTTGCTGTTTCAGTAAAAATTTCAGCAATTTGTTTGTAACCCTCCTTATCTGCTTGAGAAGCAAAGTAAGTATACTTGTTTCTAGCTTGGCTTTCTCCAGCAAAAGCATTTTGAAGATTTTTTTCTGTTTGAGTTCCTTTTAATTCCATACTTCCTCCTTATTTTAGAACATCTCTATTTTAACTTAAATGCACAAAAATGTCAAATAAAATAACATATTTAAAATTAACAATTATTAAAACCAAGTAAAGTATATTGCTTAGAATTGAGCAAAAATATATCGGCGCAAGCATTTTTTGAAACAAAATAATATTAACTACGCTGATAAATGTTTCACGTGAAACATTTTAACTGCAATACAAACAAGGTGATAATATTATTTTTAGCATGGCATTATAAATTTTTTTAAGATTTAAACTTAGACTTTGACTGGATTAAGATTTTTGATTTTTTATCTCCTGAAAATGTTTCACGTGAAACATTTTTTGCAAAGCTGCTTTTTAATAGCTTTATTTATAATATTTATTGTAAGTGCAAACAAAAAAGAGCTGTAATTTGCTCTTTTTCTTTTAATTATGACGTTTGTTATAATTTTTTAAATCTTCCAATGTGATTTCTTTTTTCTTTAATAAATCAATCATGTCTGCAAGCCTGTCTAAATCATCTCTTGAATAGTAGTCAATATAAATTCTTCCTTTATGGTCGTTACCTATTGCTGATACTTTTGTGGCAAACACTCTTTGCATGTCATTAACAAGTTCTTTCAATTCAATAGATTGCTCAACAGGTTTAACAACAGTAGCCTTGGCTGGATTTGTATAGTTTTTCACAGCTTTTTCAAGATCACGAACACTTAATTTGCCAGACGCAGCTGAATTTGCTAATTTTATTTGAAAATTTTCATCTTCAATAACTACAAGCGATCTAGCATGACCAGCAGAAAGCTTTCCGCTTTCAACCAATTTTAACACGTCTGGGGCAAGACTTAAAAGTCTTAATGTATTTGCAACATTTGAACGGCTTTTGCCAATTCTTTCAGCAACCACTTCTTGCGTAAGTTTATATTCGTCCATAAGCTGTTTAATTGCCTTAGCGGCTTCAATAGGGTTAAGGTCTTCTCTTTGCAGGTTTTCAATAAGTGAAATTTCTTTAACTTGCTTTTCTGTATAGTTTTTTATTACAACAGGCACACTTTCAAGTCCAGCAATCTGAGAAGCTCTCCAACGTCGTTCGCCAGCGATAATCATATATCCGCCGTCGGCTTCTTTATTAACAACTAAAGGTTGAATCACGCCATGAATTTTAATTGAACTTGCAAGGTCTTGCAAAGCTTCTTCATCAAAAAATTTACGAGGTTGATTTGGGTTTGGACGTATTTCAGACACTTTAACTTCTGTCACGCCATTTTCTTTTTTTACTACCGTTTGCTCGTTAGGTGTAGTTATGTTTTCATTACTAACATCGCTATCATACAAGCCAAATAAGCTTTCAAGCCCTCTTCCTAATCCTTTTTTGTTACTCATCATCTTCTCCTTTTCTCAATTTAATTTTAGTGTCTTTTGTTATAGTTTTATAACTAACTTTGTTTCTGTCTAAAAATTCTTCCGCCAAGCTTAAATAGGCATCTGCTCCTTTTGAAGATGGTTCATACACGACAATAGGCTCGCCATGACTTGGCGCTTCCGCCAAACGAATATTTCTTGGAATATAAGTAAAGAAGACTTTTTTGCCAAAGAATTTTAAGATTTCATCACTAACTTGGTTTGTAAGATTTGAACGCTTATCTTTCATTGTCATCACAACGCCTTCAACATCAATCTTTGGATTGAGTTGAAATTTAATAAGGCGAATTGTGTTCATAAGTTGTGTTATACCCATAAGAGGGTAGTATTCGCATTGCATTGGAATTATAACGCTGTCACAAGCGGTGAGTGCATTAACTGTAATAAGACCAAGAGAAGGGGGACAGTCGATAAAGATAAAGTCATATCTTTCTCTTAAAGGATCTAAAATTCCTTTGATAATCTTTTCTCTTTGTGGCATTTGCACCATATCTAGCTCAGCACCCGCCAAATCTACAGTTGATGGCAAAATATCCAAACCTTCAATTAAAGTAGGTTTGATAACTTCTTCCACATTTGTATCGCCAGATATTAAATCATAAATAGTTTTTAAATCTTCAGTCTTGTCAATTCCAAGCCCACTGGTTGCATTCCCTTGTGGGTCAAGGTCTAAAACAAGAACTTTTTTACCCATAACAGCCACATAAGATGCCAAATTGATACAAGTTGTAGTTTTGCCAACACCACCTTTTTGGTTGGCTAAAGCAATAATTTTTCCCATAATTTCTCCTAGAAGTATTTTTACAACACTATAATAACACAAAAAATCGCAAAAATAAAGGAATTTTGCGTTTTTATATTAAAAAAACTATGTTTTTACAAAATTTTTGATAATTTTTAAACTTTTTTAGAAAAAGGGCTTGACAAATCCCCCCCCGACTATAATAGAGTTATAGCAAGCAAAAACTTGCACATAAGGAGAAAAAGTGAAAAGTGATTACAATATAAAAAAAGAAGAAATTAAAAAAAAGAAGGAAGAACGTAAACGTCTCGAACTTGAACTTAAAGAAAAAAGAAAAACAGAACGAATATCTCTAAGAGAGAAACTTCAGCTTAGAAGATTTGAAAATGAAGAAAAAAAACTAAGAAAAGCGCAAGAGTTAGAAGAACGCTATAAACAATACAAAGAAAAAACTATATTAGACAACAATCAGGATTTAGAAACTAAAAAAACCAACAGCGATTCTTTAATTTCAGCAGAAGAAAGCGTAAAAGATAAACTTAGGAAATATTTGGAAAGATATGCTAATGAAATTAGTATTAATGCATATATCGAGACCAGCGTATATCTTCCAAATAAAACAAGTATTGCTTTAGCTATCTCTATTCCTATTCTTGAAAAAAGACTTGTTGATACTGGTGATGAAAAAGAAAAAGAAAATATAGAAGAGCAGTTGAATATATTTTATGATATTCTTGAAGAATATGGAAATTTTAATTACCCTTGCCTATTTTTTAACTTAGGCACCGAAGAACAAAAAGACTTTGACGAGATGGCAAAGTTGGTTGTTAAAAAGTTTGAAAAAGATTTTGCAAACGAAATCCAAGCGGAGCTAGACAGACAAAAAGAGCGTAGAGACCGATTGACTAATCGGGTTAGGGGATTGTTAGAAGAAGAGAAAACCAAAGAAGAGAAGTCGGAAGAAAAAAATATCGAAGAAGAAAAGACAATTCTGAAGAAAAAACAAACAACCCATAAAAACGAAACCAATAACAATGCTCCTTGTTTTAAAAGAAGAAATGAAGTTGGCAAAGATGCTTATTTTATAGAGAGCCCTGAGGGTTTTTGGCATGAAAACATCGCCGTTTTAAAGAAAGGAAACAATCGTGATCAAATAGTTATAAACAAAGTTTTAAAAAACTTAAGGAAAAATAAGGTTTTTTGTTATCCCTATTTAGGAAAAGCCTTTTCTGAAGATGGGCAAGAAATCGTCCTGATAGCGTGTTTTTACAAAGAAGAGCAATACGAAAGCTTCTGTGAAGCATTATCTAGTGCAGGATTACATGAATCACAACTTCCATCTTCAACAGTATACATGGAAAGAGCTGGCGTAGACATCGATTTCTGTAATTATTATATAGATGAACAGACAAGAACTAAAGCAAATAACGAACAAGAGCAACAATAAAAAACCAGACAAAAGTCTATAAATTTTGAAACTAGTAAAATTACTCTAGCCAAAATGATTACTTATCTATAAGAAAATAAAATTAAACTAAATAAAGAAGTTTAATTTTATTTTTAAACTTTTTATAAAAATCAGTTTTATATGTATACCCTATCAATATTTTATATATGGATTATAATATGGTCCATGTAGTAATCTAAACTTTTCGTTTGTTTCCCAAAGATTTTTTAATTTGTTAAAATTTTGATCTGGGTTAAGCATCAATTTTGCAAGGTTATCAAGTTCGACGTAATCTTCGCTAGAAAGTTTGTCGAAATTATTGTCATAAACGAATTCTGGCGTATATCTATATGGCAATTCAATATTCATTAAGGCATTAAAATCCAAAAATAACACATGCGCAAGAATATCCATTCCTTTATATGAAGTATGCTTAAGATATTTGTCTAAATCTTTAAGTTCGCCTTTCCTTGCTTTTAACCACAACGCAGCGGGATATTCAAATTCTGTTTTAATATCATACAAGTTGACATTTTTATTATGAGTTCTTGTTGTATCTTGAATTTGTGCATCTATAGCTATCCATCTTTTTTCTTTTTCATCCCAGTATTCATTTATCCAATGGTCGACATTATAATCAGCATAAATGTATGGTGCAAAACCGCTTCTACATCTACAAGGTATGCCTTTTGCTTTCATAATGGATGCAAACAAAATTGAAATATATCTACAAGTTACAACAATTCGTTTTTCTATGGGTCTATCAATGTAAAAGCCCTTTCCATCTAATCTAAAAATTTCACTAGTCATCGCTGTCGCAGTGTTTAGTGCATCATATAAGCAATTATACCAAACAAAATTTTTACTGATATCTTCTTTTTTTAATGAGCGAAAAACACGCATCTTATGGATGTGCTGGTCGCATACTAAATCCCTCAACTTGTGTACATCATTTGTCAATGAAACAAAATATTCTTTATAAACTCCTGCGTTTGTGTAAAACGATGCCTGCCTATAAAAGTCTTTTATTTTATTCATAATAAAATTCCCCTTTGCAAAAATATTATATCACAAAAATTCTTTGTTTGTATATAAATAAAAGAAACAATTTAAAAAATTATCAATTTGGCATTTAGGCGTGTGCTTGTATTATACAAGTGCTGTCGCTTCGCTCCAGCAGACAAGCACACGCCTATAACTCAATTTTGTTGCAAAAAGAGCGGTTGCTGGCAGAGCGTAACGCGACCCGCTCTTTTTGCTTTTTGTTTTCTTCTCTCTATTATTCTATAGTGTAAACGAATATTCTTTGTTGTCAAGGTTAAAGTGTATGCTGTTAGCAACCTTGACAACGGCAGAGATATTCGTTTTTTTGCTGATTAAGAGAGAGTAAGGGTAAAAAGAAACCTAAGCCGTTTTGGTTTAGGTTTTTCTTGTTATTCTGCTAGTTTCAAAAGTAAGCAACTAACTCGTCTGGTTTTTTATTGTAAAGGTTTTGTTTTTGGCAAATTTTTGCCACGTGGGTATTGTTTTGGTGTTGATTTGATTTTGTCTATAAAAACAAGTGTTCTGTTTGCATCTATTTCTGAAATTGTGATTTCTTGAACGTTGCCAAGTTTTCCACCTAAGGTTGTAATGGCTTTTTGACCTTGCTCTAATTCTTCTTGAACTCGTTGTGATTTAAACATTATGGCTTGTCCGCCAATTTTAACAAGCGGAAGAAGATATTCGCTTAAAGTGTTGACTTGTGCAACTGCACGAGAGGTTGTGTAATCAAACTTTTCGCGATTTTCTTTTGCAAAGTCTTCAACACGTGCATGAACTGCGGTTATATTTGTTAATCCTAAAAGTTTTAATGTGTCATTTAAAAAATTAACACGTTTTTGTAGACTGTCTAACAGCGTTATTTTCAGGTCTGGTCTTAAAATTTTAAGTGGAATCCCAGGGAATCCTGCACCACTTCCAACATCCACTACAGTGGAGTTGTTTTTAATATAATTGCTTGCTAAAATACTGTCAAGAAAGTGTTTAAAAATAACGTCATATTCTTCTGTTATTGCGGTTAAGTTGAATTTTTGATTTTCTTGCACCAAAAAGTAGTAATAAGTGACAAATTGATTTGCTTGAGAATCACTTATTTTAAAACCATATTTTTCAAAAATTTGAATTAATTTTTCTTTCATTTATTTTCTTCTTTAAATCTTTTCACTAAAACACTTAGCACGGCAATGTCGGCAGGGGAAACTCCAGAAACACGAGAGGCTTGACCAATGTTAAGCGGTTTAATTTCAGCCAGTTTTTCAGCAGCTTCGCGACGAAGTCCATGATAATGGGTATAATCAAAATCTTGCGGAATGCTTACCTTTTCATTTTTTAAGGCTTTATTTATCTCGTCTTGTTGTTGATTTAAATAGCCTTCATATTTTACCATTATGTTAACTTCTCTTAAAATATCATGGTCAAAATCGTTAAAAATTTCTAAATAATTGTTAATTTTAAATATGTCTATATTAACTCTTTTCAAAATTTCTCTTATTGGCATGTTTTCTTTTGGAATGCTCTCATTATTTTCGACAAACAAAAGTTTGTTTTTATCATCTAGCACAAATTTAGTTCTCAATAATTCTTCAATCTTTTTAATATCTTCAAGTTTTTTAAGATAAATATTATATCTATTATCATCAACAAGTCCAATATCTCTTCCAATTTGTGTTAAACGCAAATCTGCATTATCTTGACGAAGAAGAAGTCGATATTCTGCTCTACTTGTCATCATTCTATAAGGCTCATTTGTGCCTTTTGTAACAATATCGTCAATAAGTACGCCAATATATCCATCACTTCGTTTAAGGACAAGTTGTAGTTTGTTTTTTAAATAGAGATTTGCATTAATCCCTGCAATAATTCCTTGACCTGCGGCTTCTTCATAACCGCTTGTTCCATTTATTTGCCCAGCAAAGAAAAGGCCTTTATGATTTTTAATTTCTAAAGTTGGGTTTAACTGCGTTGGTTCAATACAATCATATTCAATCGCATAAGAATCTCGCATAATCTCTGCATTTTCAAGTCCTTTAAGTGAATGAATCATTTGCTCTTGCACATCAACTGGCATTGAAGTTGAAAAACCTTGAATATATATTTCATTAGTCTTTGCACTTTCTGGTTCTAAAAAGAGTTGGTGGCGGTCTTTATCTGCAAAGCGAACAATTTTGGTTTCAATAGAAGGGCAATATCTTGGCCCAATGCCTTTAATTAAACCACTAAAAACTGGTGCTTTGTCTAAATTATCTTTAATAATCTGATGAGTATCCAAATTGGTATAGGTCAGATAGCATGGTGTCTGCTCGCCTTTACGTTTGCTTTCTTTAGGTGTGATAAAAGAAAAATTTTGTATATCTTCTTCGCCATTTTGAATTTCAAGTTGAGAAAAATCTATACTTCTTGAATTAACCCTTGCTGGCGTTCCTGTTTTAAATCTTAAAAGTTTAATTCCCAGTCTTTTAAGACTATCTGACAAAAGTTCGGCATTGCTAAACCCATTTGGCCCTATGTTTTTTGTGTAATCTCCTATGATTATTCGGCTTTTAAGATAAACTCCTGTTGCCAAAACAACTGCTTTTGCCTTATATTCTTCGCCAACAGCAGTTTTAACAATTTTATCTTGAGTTGAGTCATTGCAAATTATATCAATTACTTCGCCTTGACGAAGATAAAGGTTAGGGGTGTTTTCAAGCGTTTTTTTCATTTCGTTATGATATTCAATTTTATCTGCCTGAGCACGAAGTGATTGAACTGCTGGACCTTTCCCAGAATTAAGCATTCTAATTTGAAGCATTGTTTTGTCAATATTGACACCCATTTCACCGCCAAGCGCATCAACTTCGCTTACAAGTTGACCTTTTGCTGTTCCGCCAATTGACGGATTGCACGCCAAAAAAGCCACTGCATCAAGACTTAATGTCAAAAGCAATGTTTTATTTCCAGTTCTTGCAAGCGCAAGGCCAGCTTCACAACCTGCGTGTCCTGCACCGATAACAATAGCGTCAAATTCTTTCATCGCAAAACATTATACAATAAAAAACAAAATTTTCCAATAGGTTTTTATAATTTAAGAAAAAAATTTTAATCTTGACAATCAATTGGTTGAGTGTTAGAATATCTATATGGAAAAGAATCAAGAATATGCTAAAATCAAATTAAACAATGAAGATATAACAATAAGCTATTATTCGATGTTAATTCAAGACAGTTTGTTTGCATATAATAGCCGCCACCAAAAGATTGCTAAATGTAGTTTTGAAATTTTTGATATTTTTGAAAGACCATTAACTTTAGAAGAACAAAAAAACATCACGAAAAGTAGACTTAATGACCCCGAGCCAAACAAAATGTATATCGGAAATACATACAGGCTTTATTATGGAGATAAAGTTAATAATAAGGAATTTACATTGGATGATAAATTATATAAATTAATATCATCCTATTGCAGGCTTAATTTTATTTCCATTCTTGACGAAAACTATTATAAAAAAGGCGTTGGAAGTGCATTAATTAAAACTCTTGAGAATCTAGCTATTTCAAAAGGATGTGATTATATTAAAGGAATTTATTCTCCTTCTCAGCCTTTTCCTGACGGAGCAAAAAGTTTTTATCAAAGGAACGGTTATCAAATAAAGCGTATCGGGGATTGTTTATACCCAACAGTTTTTAAGAATTTAAATAAAGAAAAACCCTTAGAAACCTAAGGGTTTTTTATTTCCCAAGACAAAATTTTGAAAAAATCATGTCGATAATTTCTTCGTTTTCACATTCTCCAGTAATCTTGCCTAAACTATTCCATAATGCTTTAATATTCATTGCCACAATGTCCATGCTTAAATCAATGTCAACAATAGTTTTTTCAACAATATTCAAACTCTCTTTCAAAATATTAATTTGTCTTTCATTGGTTACAACAAGATTAGAAAAATCTATTTCTTCACCGATTACTTTTTTATATATCTCTTCTTTAATTTTTTCAATATTTTCTTCCATTACGGCTGAAACTTGAATTTCATTTTGTTGTTTTGCTAGCATTCTTGATTTGTCCATTTTGTTGACAATAACAATATGATTTTTGTTTTTTGATAATTCCAAAATTTCTTTATCTTGATTTTCCAGCTGTCTACTTCCGTCAAGAACAACTAAAACTAAATCGGCATTTTCTATGCTTTGTTTGCTTTTTTCAATGCCTATTTTTTCCACCTTGTCACTTGCTTCTCGAATACCTGCCGTGTCGATAAAATTTAGTTTAAGTCCTTTATAAAATGTCTGTTCTTCAATAACATCCCTTGTTGTTCCTGCAATGTCAGTAACAATAGCCCTTTCACTTCCAACTAAAGAGTTCAAAATACTTGATTTCCCAACATTTGGAGAACCTACAATTGCAATATTAATGCCCTTAGAAATAAATTTTGCATTTTGAGACCTTTCAACAAACTCTTTAATCTCGATTTGAATTTCTTTTAGCCTTAATTCTATTTCTTGTTTTGCAGTTTTTTCGAAATCTTCTTCTGGATAATCTAAAGTTGCTTCAATTTTGGCAATTTCCTCTGTTAAAGAATTTTGCAAATCTTTGATTTTTGATTTCAACTTGCCTTCTGCAACAGAAAGTGATGCTTTAAGTTCGCTCTCACTTTCGGCATTGATTTCGTCTATAATTGCCTCAGCTTCATCAAGTGAAATTTTGCCATTTTCAAAAGCTCGACGTGAAAGTTCTCCTGCTTCGGCTAAATTTGCTCCTTCACTTAAAAGCCTATCTAAAACTTTTTGAGTTATAACACTTCCGCCATGAACTTGAAATTCAATCATGTCTTCGCCAGTATAAGAATAGGGTGCTTTAAAATAAACACATAAACATTTTTCAATCAAGTCTTCAAGGATGTGGAAATTTCCTAAATACAAATACCTTGGCAAAATTTTGTCTTCAAAAAAAACTTTGCAATAAAAAACCTTTTTTGCAATGGTTAAACTATCTTGTCCACTCATTCTCACAATTGAAATTCCGCCTCTGCCGAGAGGGGTTGAAATGCAGGCTATTGTTTTGTTCATATTTGTATTATATCACGAAATAATTAAAAATGCAATAATATAAACTATTGACAATTTTCGACATTTATATTAATATATGTTCATGACATTAGATATAAAAAATAGCACTTTAAAAAAACTAACATATTTTGTTAAAGCTGGGCATGTTGCTTCAAGAGATTTTGCCCGCTATATTTATGCAACCATGCTTGCAAATTGCATAGAACACTCTTGTTTTAATTTATCAAACGGACAACTTCTTCAAAACTTTTCTTTTACAGAGATAAAAGAATATTTTGGCGGATTTGATGAAAAGACGAAAGAAGATATGAAAACAAAAATTTTTAATTCAATAACTCAAACAGGTTTAAAAATCAAAAAATGTCAGCCACAAGAGATTTTGAAATATAACGAATGGAAAGTTGCTTTATATTTTGGGAAAATCAAAAACACAGATGAATATGATGCACACTTTTTAAAGGAAGAAGAAAATGGGGCATGGTCAGAAAAAATGGGTTTTGAAAAAGATGTAAGTTTTTATGGTTCACTTTTAAAAACAATTTATCCATGCTATCAAAAATATGAACTTGAAAATGTATATAAAATTACAAATCCTTATGCAATCGCAGAGCCAGAACATGAGTTGATAAAATAAAAAGTTGGCAGTAAACGTTGAAAACCAAATTTTTCTTATTTAAAATATCTCTATCATACAAAAAGGAGATATTTATGAGCATATTCGATGATTTAAGAGAAAAATTTAAAGTAGACTTGAGTGAATGGATTCAAGTTGTAGACCCACGTTCAAAATGGACGATGAATGATTTTGAAAAAACCGGAGTCGTCGGTGGAATGGTTAAACCACATTGTATAAGATGCACAACATATAATTACTGCTGGTTTAAAAACGAAGAAGGAAAAAAGCCAAAACCTTTTGGTTACGAAAAATATTCTTCTATCGTTTTGAGTAAGTTAAAAGACATAATGGGACTATATCACCCTAGATGCCATTGTGAAGAACAACCTATTGACTCCCCAAAAGAAAAAGATGTTTCAATAATCAAACTTGATGAAAAAATGGTATATCTTTTTAATGACAAGGCAAATTGGCTACTGAGCATGGGATATTCTAGAGAAGATTCAGGTGAAGTCTTTAAATTAATAGAAACACTAAGTAAAAAATCTTATAGCGAAGGAAATTATATTATTGACCCGCCACCTGAAGATAAAATTCAGTATGGTTTTAGAATAAAAATCTTTATTGATTTTCCGGGAAAGAGAATAAAAGAGGGGCGTATTTATAAAATTATATCTAGTTATATAGTTTATCCATTTGGAAAATTAAGAAATAACACACCAATAGGAGGTTGGGCAAAGTGAAATTATATGATAAAGTTAAAGTAATAAATGATTGTGATTATTATAATAAACAAGGAATTTTTAAAGGTAGAACGGGAAGAATAAATTTTGCTGAAATAAGAAATAATTGTTTCCATGTGGTTTTCATTGACGAAAGGTTTGAAGATAAAAACTTTGAGTGGACAGACGAAAACATGCCAACCATGAAAGATGATATTTTCTTAGAAATGAAAATAGAAGATTTGGAAGTTGTTGAAGAGAGCAATGCCACTGATGAAGATATTTTAAATGACATTCCAAACAATAACCCAGAATGGTGGTGTAAAGTTGAAAATGGTTTTATTATGAACTTGCTTGGAGAAAAGAAAAATAAAATTCCTTATGATTATAAATCATAAAAAAGTGGCAGATATTGCCACTTTTTTATTTAAAATATAAAGTTACTTAAAATAAAAATTTAAAAATTTTTTATCTTTTAATTACGACAAATTGATAATTGTCGAACATTTGGTTCACGCCAAGCGTTAGGCATAAGTTGAATTAATTATAGCATTGCATTTCAATTACACCCAATAGATAATCGCCAAGCGTTAGGCTTGTTATCTGTCTTTATATTCTTTTGGGAATATGATTACATATCTTCTTGGGTCTGTGCCTTTGCTGAGAGTTGTAACTCTGTCATCATCGGCAAGTGCTGCATGAATTATTCGACGCTCTGCCGGTTTCATAGGCTCTAACTTGAAATATCTACCACTCTTTGCAACTTTGTCAGCAATACGCTTTGCTGTCGCTTCCAAACTTTCTTCTCTTTTTAAACGATATGAGTCTATGTCGAGCAAAATTCTCTTTTGTGTTTTGCCTGCAACTGTTTGCAAAAGATAAGTTAACGCATAAAATGCTTCGCCTTTGTGACCAATTGCTTCGCCAAGGTCGTCACCTTCAACTGAATATGTTACATACTTTTCGTCTTCTTGAGTTTTGATTTCAACATCTTTGCCCATGGCTTTGAAATAACCTTGTAAAAACTCGAGTGGCTCAACAGTTTTTTCTTCTTTCTTTGTTTTTTTAGGATCTTCTTCAACTGCAGGCTTTTCTTCTTTTTGAAGTTCTTCAGCCTTTTCAACTTCCTGTATTTTTACTTGAATAGGTTCTTTTTTCACTTCTTTTTCAACTTCTTCTTCAAATTCGTCTGCTACAATGCGTTTGCTTGCACGTTTTTGATATTTTTCTTTAGCGTCTTCTGAAATTGAAACCAAAACTTTAGCCTTTTTGAATAATCCGCCTTCATTTAAAATTTTAATATCCACATCTTCACGTGGTGCTTTAAGTTCAAGCAAAGCATTTTCGATTGCTTGTTCAATATTTTTCCCTGTTGCTTCAACTGATAACATCTTCTTTCCCCCTTAGTTTATTTTCTTCTGTAATCTACAACTGTTGTCTTTTTTTGTGCTTCTTTTTTCTCACTTCTCTCTTCAAGTTTTTTAACTACAAGTTGTTGAAGTGGCAAAAGTGCAGTGCTGATAAGTTGACTTACAAGCATATAAATGGCAAAAACTGCGTTATAGAAAATTGCAAACACTCCCATAATAACAGGCATAATAAATTGCATAACTTTGCCTTGTTTTGGAGTTGTTGTTTTGTCGCCTTTGCTATTTTTTGGAGTCATCATTTTTTGTGAAAGCCACATTGAAAGGAATGAAATTAAAATGATGATTATTGGCAAAATGAAATAGCCATTCACACGACCTTGTGCTTGAGATAAACTTGGCATAAATGCAGTATATATTTCTTTTTCATATTTCTCAACATTATTAGCTCGCACCATGCCTTCAAAACCATTATAATCAAATATGCTGGTTTTAAAAGGACTGTCTGCAATCCAAATATTTTGAATCCATAAGAAACTTTCCTGAGTTGCTTTATATTCAAGTTCGATAAGTGGTAAAGAAGTTTTTGTTACGTAATCTAACAGTGTAATTGCCTC
Source organism: uncultured Bacillota bacterium (assembly GCA_947088415.1). GTDB lineage: Bacteria > Bacillota > Clostridia > Christensenellales > UBA1242 > Caccovivens. The sequence goes on from CAMUGK010000003.1 coordinate 15,938, forward strand.
TTCTGTTGTATTGCCTTGTTCGTCAACTTCTTTATCCTTTAAAATATGTTTGTCATCGCTAAATTTATCTACAAGATTATATATAACATCATTAGCTCGCTTTTCATCGTTGTCAATTGACGAATCTATTTCATCCAATTCTTTAAATTCTTCTAAAGATTTGAACTCTCCAGAAAATAATGCGTTTGTTAAATTGCTTTCTTGAGTTGATTTATCAAATAAACCAATATATTTAACTTCTTCATTAACAAAGACTCTAAATTCAACATCTCTGTTTCCATTAAAGTATTCTTGCATTTTGTTTGCATTTAAACTTTCGTTTTGTTCTTGATCGGTTATATATAAACAATTTGCATAGTTTTCTTTTAAGTTGTTATAATTTTCATAAATTTTATAACTAGCAATTCCATTTAATCCTGTGAAAAGCGTAAAGAATATTACAAGGTTTAAAACCATAAACACAAGCATAAATCCGCAACTGCCCATCATATTGAAGTTGTTTTTCTTGTAAACTTCATTAGTCTTTTGATTTAAAAGTTGTTTATCATTGCCATACTTCTCTTGAATTTTTTGAAGTTCTGGTTGCATTTTCGCTTGCATTGCAGCGTTTTTAGCGGAAATACGTCTGTTATAGGTGTCAAGTGGCGACCAAATAATTCTGATTAACACAGTTAAAAGAACAACTGCCCAAACATAATTGTTTGTAAAACCTTCAAACGCCCAAATTATAGATTCCCACATTCCTGTCGGTTTTGCAAGTGAAAGTAGTGTGCTTAAAATAGCCATTTGCTTTCTCCTTTTAAATTGGTTGGGATTGGGTCATAACCATATTCTCCATTAGGTCTACATCTTGCAATTCGTTTAAGTCCAATCACACTTCCTTTAATCGCACCAAATTCTTTAACCGCCAAAATGAAATAATTTGAACATGACGGAATAAATCGGCAGGTGTGTGGAAGAATTGGTGAAATGCAAAACTTGTAAATCCACACTGGGATTAATAATAAAATTAAAAAAGGGTAACAAATAAGTCTTAATATTTTCATCTTTTATTTTCCACGAGTAAAAATATATTCAACTTGTTTTTTAAGCTCATCAAAACTCAAAGTTTCAACACCTTCACGTGCAACTAAAACATAATTAAAGTTTGGCAAAATATAATTTGAAAGCCTTGTAATTTCTCTAAGTCTTCGTTTTAATAAATTTCTTTTGTTTGCTTTGCCAATCTTTTTGCTTATTGAAAAACCTAATTTATAGATTTTAAATTTGCTTGGCACACTGTAAAGCGTGAAATATTTGCTTGATGACCTTTTCCCTTTGCGATAGATGTATGCAAAATGTTTTCTAAGTGTTAGTCTATGGTTAATCTTTTGTTTTTTAAGCAGAGAGTTTTTTTCTTCCACGATTTCTTCTTCTCTTTAAAACATTTCTTCCGCCGTTAGTTCTCATTCTTTCTCTAAAACCATGAACTTTGCTTCTAGTTCTTTTCTTAGGTTGGTATGTTCTTTTCATGACAAGTAGTCCTCCTTTTCTAGTTTAACTACTTTATTATAAATAAATTAAACGCCTTTGTCAACCGCATTAATATAAATATTTTAATTGTCGCGACTTATATTTGCCTAAAATTATAAAAGAGTTGCAAACTTAATCGAATTTTGTCGGCTTTAATTTTATTATTTACTTTGAAAATTATATAAAATTTGATATAATCAAACTAAGGAGAAAGATTATGAAATTTAATAAGGCTCTTAAAGGTAATAAAGTATTTTTTGCAAAGTTAAACCCAAAAGGAATAATTCCAAGTAAAAAAGATGAAAATGCAGGTTATGATATTTATGCTTGTTTTGATGATGATTATATTCTTTTAAATGAGTTTGAAACAAAACCTATCTCTACGGGTATTGCATGGGCATGCAGTGAAGATTATTATATGCAAATCTATGAGCGTTCTTCAACTGGTATAAAGGGAATTAAATATTCTGCAGGAGTTATAGATAGTGGTTATCGTGGAGAATTTAAAATTGCTATTTTTAATGGAACTGGGAAAAAACTTATATTTACATATCTTGAAGATGAAAAACTTTTTACAAAATATCCAGAATTTAAAAACGATAAAAAGTATTTAATATATAATTGTAAAAAAGCGATAGCACAAGGTGTTATACATAAAGTAAACAAAATGGAAATATCAGAAATTTCTTATGAAGAACTCAAACAAATTCCTTCAACAAGAAAAGATAACTGGAATGGAAGTTCTAATAAATAAGTGGCAAAAGCCACTTTTCCTATTTTTAAAAAATTGTTCTTTACAATGAAAAATATAGGAAAACAACGATTAAAAAAATAAATAAAGTTTAATAAAAGGCTTGCTAACTTTTGATAGAAAGTAACAAGCCTTTTATTAATTTTTCTTTTGTTTTACTTTTCTTTAAAAGAAAAGTAAAAATAATTATCCAATAACTCTCACTGGAAGAATTAAATATAAGAATTCGTCTTCTTCGGTTGGAACAATAACACAAGGAGTTGAAGACTTGTTAAAGCAAATTTTTACAAACTCGTTTGAATTTGCACGCAAACTTTCAAGAAAATATCGTGGATTGAAAGATATTACAAGGTCTTTTCCTGTTACTGTTGCAGGGATGTTTTCTTTAATGTTTCCAAGTTCCGAGTTAGATGTTATGCAAAGATTGTTTTCTTTAATGTCAAACTTAACAAAGTTGTTTTGAGATGCTTTTGACAGTAATGTTGCTCTCTCAAGTGCTTCTTGAAATTGTTCTGTGTTTAAAATTACAAATGTTTCATAATTTACTGGAATGATTTGTTTGTAATTGATATAATCGCCCTCTAAAAGACGAGAAGTTACTTTTGTGTCTCCAAGGTCAATCATGATTGTGTAATCATCAATGTAAATGTTGACTATTTCATCATTGTCATCAATAAGTTTGCTTATTTCATTTAAACTTCTTGCAGGAATTACAATTGACTTTTTAATTGAAGAAGTTATTTTTTTATTGATTCTGGCAAGTCTATAACCATCTAACGCAACGACAGAAAGTTCTTTGTTGTTAATATCAAATAAAACACCTTTCAAGATTGGTCGAGAATCGTCAACTGCAACTGAAAAAATACTTTTGCTTACTGCATTTTTAAAATCTTTTTTTGTTATTCCAAAAAATTCGTCAGTTCTTACCTTTTTAAAACCAGGATATTCAATAGGGTTATAACATTGAATAACACTTTCGCTATCTTCATAACGAATGGTAAGTTGATTTTTTTCGTTTACTTCAAGTTCGATTTGACTGTTTGTAAGATTTTTTACAAATTCTGTTATAAATCTTCCAGGAACAACAGTTTCTCCTTCAACTTTAACTTCAGCTTTAATTTTCTTTTCAATAGAAAGTTCGGTATCTGTTGCACTCATTGTAAGTGTGCCATCTTCTGCAATAATTTTTATACCTTCAAGAATAGGGTTTGTAATTTTATTTGAAATAGCTTTGCTTACTTTAATGAAAGCGTCAGAAAGTTCCAATCCTTGACAACAAATTAACATAATTTTCTCCTAATAAAATAAATTTTTTATTTGCTTTTTAGCATAGTAAAATTATAACACAATCTCCAAAAAATTGCAAACTTTTAAGGCTGCTTTTTGCCCACTTGTTGTTATTTATTTTTTATTGATTATTTAGTAGTAGTATTAATAGTAGCCTTTGTGTAAATGTGGATAAATTTTATATGGTTATATATGTTGTATGTAAAAGTTAAAATTTGTTTTTAAATTATACTATATATAGTTTTAGAAACAGCCACGCCTGTGTGGATAAGTTGGGGATAAAGTGTGCAAAACTTAAGATTACTTATCCACCTTTCAACAATTTTTTAATTTCACTTACCAAAGTTTGAGTTTTAGGGGTGGTCTTCATTTGGTCAGAAATCTTATCTCGTGAATGCATAATTGTTGTGTGGTCACGTCCGCCAAATATTTTACCGATAGAAACAAGTGGCATTTCCAAAAGTTCGCTGATAAGATAAATTGCAAGCATTCGTGGTTCAACAACTTCTTTGCTTTTCTTTTTGCCAACAAGGTCTTCTTTTGTAACTCCAAAATAGTCACATACACCTTTGATAATAATATCAGGTGTATAACCTTCATTTTTATCTTCTTCTGCTTGACCATTAAAGGCTTCTAATGCTTCTTCCATGGTTGCAGATTTTTTGCCTAAAATATTGGCAAGAAAATAAACTTTTGCAAGCATACCTTCAAGCTCTCTAATGTTGCTGTCAATATGCTCGGCAATGTAAGAAATAACATCGTCGTCAATAACATATTTTTCAAGTTGACATTTTTTTCGCAAAATTGCAACTTTAGTTTCAAAGTCAGGGGATTGAATATCTTGAAGTATTCCACTTGAAAAACGTGAGATAAGTCTGTCTGTTAAAGTTGGAATTTCTTTAGGTGGACGATCTGAAGTCAATATAATCTGTTTATTGTTTTGATAAAGTTCGTTATAAGTGTTAAAAAATTCTTCTTGAGTTCCCATTTTGTTTGCAATAGCTTGCATATCGTCAACCATTAAAACGTCAAGATTACGATACTTAGACCTAAACTCCAAAGTTGCTTTCATTTTAGCATTAGACCCCAAACTTTCGGTGTAAGCATTTACAAATTGTTCACAAGTTATATAACTTACCTTTAAATTAGGATTGAATTCTCGTAAATAATTTCCAATTGCATGCAAAAGGTGAGTTTTGCCAAGCCCAACACCACCATAAATAAAAAGTGGGTTAAACTTTTCTCCCGGATGCTCTGCAACAGCACGAGCCGCAGCATAAACAAATTGATTGCTTTTTCCTACAACAAAATTGTCAAAAGTATATTTTGCATTAAATGGATTTTTAGAAAGTTCAACTTCCTTTTGAGCATTCTTTTCGCCATTTTTTTGAATGTAAGCAATTTCTTCGTTTTGATCTAAAACTTCAATTTCAATGTTATCACCAATAACATCACAGGCAACTTCTTTTAGTTGATCCATATAATTTCTAAGAATTTGGTTTTTTGCCGAACTTGAGTTTGCCGAAATTACAAGTTTATGATTGTCAACAAGGTCGATAACTTTTAAAGGTTTAAACCACATTACAAATGAAACATTAGAAACAGTAAGTTCAAGTTTTTCTAAGATTGTTTGCCAAATATTTTTTAATTCTTGCATTTTAATCCGCCTTATTTTAAGATATGAGTTAAGTATAAACACCTAAAAATCTTTTGTCAAGTATAAAAGATTTATAAAATAAAAAGATGTATTAATTAAGATACATCTTAAGAAAGGGTAATATAAGGTTTGACAGTAACATTTTCTCTAGATTTTGCTTTTACATAACCAGACGGGGTTACAATAATAAAATGCAGATTTTTAACTTTTTCAAAAGACATTTTTCCGTAAACAACAAAATCTTCTTTTTCTTCTGGTCCAAAAACACCACCAATAAATTCAACTGTTGAGTTTATATCAAAATTTTCTTGTTTAATTAAAGAACTATTTTTAGTTTTTAAATATTCATATTTGCCACTTTTTTGGTTGTATGAAGATACAAATGTGTTGTTATTGTCTAAAATTTTGTTGCTATTAAAAATTCCATCATAGGTGTATATTTTGTTTGTTTGATAATTTATTGTAAAAGGTTGTAAGGATGAAAAACCTTGTTTTTCACTTATTAAAGCAAGAGCAGTTGAACTTGACGAAGAAGTTAAATTATTGTAACCGCCTATCTCATTGTTCTTTATTATATAGTTGAAATTTTCTCCATTATTGCTTTTTCTTAAAATTTCAACCCCGTTTAAACAAGATATGTTGTTTTCTTCTAATACTTGATTGCTAATAGATTTTGACGTATGAATAATACAATTGTTTATTGTAACCTCGCCATCATAAACTTGAACTGCTGTTGTGAAAGGTAAATTTTTACTGTCGTCTTCTAAGGATATATAATTATTTATAATATCAAGGCTCTCAAGTTTGACAGTTTTGTTAAGTTTAAAAGAGCCATAAACTTTTGGACGTCTGTAGTTTTTATAAATACCACAAATAGAAATAGATTTTTCAATGTTATATTCAACATAGGTTTTTCCGTCAAGGGTGGCGGTTACAACACCAAATTCTTGTTTTTGTTCTTCTGTAATATCTGTTGTGACATCATTGTAAACCTTAATAATGTCGCCGTCTTGACTAGCATTTATTGCTTGTGCTAAAGAAGAAAAAGCTTTATCATTAATCTTGCAAATTGCTTTTTCAGAAAAAAGACCATCACAACCTAAAAAGGCAAAACATGGCAAAATCAAACACAAAAGCAAAATAAAGATATAAGATTTTTTCATTTTTTCTCGTTTATAATTAAATTATATCTAATTTTCAAAATTTTAGCAACTAAAAGAACAAAAAAGCAGTTTGTTTTTATTAAAATTTGTGATATAATACTTTTGTGAAAATAAATACTTTAGAACTTAAAAATTTTCGTAATTATTCTTCTCAAAAAATAAACTTTCAAGAAAATCTCAATGTGCTTATTGGAAAAAATGCACAAGGCAAGACTAATGTTTTGGAAGCTATCTTTTTTGCTGTTATTGGAAAAAGTTTTAAAGTTAATAAAGAAAAAGAAACGATAAAATGGGGTCAAGAAATTGCTAATATTAAAGGGTCTTTTTCAAAACAATTTAGAGAAGTAGATATCGAACTTGTTTTTAATAAAACTTTAAAAAAATCTATTAAAATTGACGGAATTTCAATTAAAAAGACAGGCGAACTTTTAGGAACTGTAAACGCTGTGTTTTTTTCTCCACAAGAACTTAAACTAGTCCGAGAAAGTCCAGAAGAACGACGAAGATTTATGAATATTGACATTTCTCAAACCAATAAAAGATATTTTTATGCACTAAACCGCTATGAAAAAGTATTAGCAAATCGAAACAAGTTGTTAAAAATTTCAAAAGATTTTAATGTTTTAAAAGATACAATAGATATTTGGGATAAGGCACTTGTCGAACTTGCCGAAAAGATTTATTTGGAACGCAAAGATTTTATAGAAAAACTTGCACCTTTTGCCGAAAAAGCACATGCATATATTTCTGGCGGTCAAGAAAAACTTGAAATAAAATATCAATCTTTAGATTTTAAAGATAAGAATTTTAAAGAAGAAATGTTAAAAGCCTTAGAAAAAAACTTAGAAAAAGACTATAAACAAGGCTTCACTTCGGTTGGAATTCATAGAGATGATATAGAAATCTTTTTAAATGGAGTTGAAGTGAAAAATTTTGGCTCACAAGGTCAACAACGCACAGCAGCGCTTTCAATGAAACTTGCCGAACTTGAAATAATTAAAGAAAGGACAGGGGAATACCCAATTTTATTATTAGACGATGTTTTTAGTGAACTTGACGAATCTAGACAAAAACGTCTCTTAGCGTTCACATCTCGCACACAAACAATCATCACTTGCACAGAATACAACCTAGATTTAAAAGCAAATATAATAAAGATAGAAAACGGAAAAGTTGCCGAATAAAACAAGTGCCTCAAGTGGCACTTTTTTTGACACTTTAATAAGATAAAAGTGGAGAAGTTTTTACTAATGACAACCTTACTTGAAGTTTTAATTCTTTCATTTGTAATAAGTTTAGATAGTTTTATGTCGGCTTTCAGTTATGGCGTAACAAAAATTAAAATCCCTTTTCTTTCAGCCTTTTTAATGAGTTTTACAGGGGTTTTAACACTTTTCTTTTCTTGTTGTTTGGGTGGATATATTAACGATTTTCTTTCCGAACAAGCAATAAAATATATAGCCTTTGCTTTAATGTTTGTTGTTGGGTTATATAAATTATTAAGCGAGATTATTAAAAGTTTAATATTAAGAAAAATAAAGAAAGAAAATAAAACAACTATTAAAATATTAAATAAGACAATAAATTGTGAAAAATTTTTAGACCCTAAAAAAAAGGATGTTGACAACAATAAAATACTTTCGCCACTAGAATGCTTAGGGCTTGGTTTTATTCTTTCAATAGATAATCTCGGGGTAGGTTTTTCATATGGGCTTCAAAAAGGCATTGAAATAATTTTATTAGCTATAAGTTTTTTGTTAACTTTAATTTCAATCATTTCTGGCAATTTTTTAGGAAAAAAGTTGTCAAAATTTGCAAAAATCAATCTAAGTTATCTAAGCGGACTAACTTTGATAGCTTTGAGTATATTGAAACTCTTTATTTAAAATTTTAGACAGCAACCATGTAAAATTTAGAGAGAATATTTTTACAAATTTTATAAACATTGATATCTAAATTTTGTTTTTCACGAAGTTCTTTATTAGGATATTCTATTTTTGAAGTAAGATAATATGTAAATACAGATTTTTCTTGATTTGTCAACTGAGAGTATAATTTCTTTTGATTCTTTATTTTTGTTTTGTTACAGAAAAGACGGTTTTGCCCCGTGGCTCAAAAGATATTACATCTTTACATAAAGTAACTCCTGTGTTAAAAATTTGTGTGAACTACAAATTTATATTAACACAGGAGGTTTTCATATATTGGCGGAGTAAAAGAGTTTTTATACACATCCTACTTTTTTAATAATGCAGTAACTTCTATTTCAATTTTTGCACCTTCTCTAACCATTCTATTTACTTCTACTAATGTTGATACAGGCATTGAATTTTTGAAATAGTCTGCTCTAATTTTAGAGACTTTTTTAAATTCACTCATGTCAGTTACATAAATAACAGCCTTTATAACATCGTCAAATGTTGAACCTGCAGACTGCAAGATATCTCCAATATCAGAAAATACTTGATGTGTTTGCACTTCAATATATTCTGAGTCAACCTTACTATTATTATCTTGTGAAGCATGCGCTTGAATGCCAGAAACATAAATTAAATAATAATGCCCACAATCAATTTTTTTGCAGGTGTATAGACGCCAATCTTTTTATATCCACTTGGGTTAATATTTTCTATCATAATATTTTCTTCTTATATTTTTATATTATCATGTTTAAAGCAAATTCCAAAACATTTATCCATAAAAAATACACACCCGTCAAAATATTTAGGGTGCGTACAGTTCGCTTTTGGCGGAGCAAGCGATATCCAATCCTACCCCTGTTTTAGTTGGTTGTGGGTATTTTCGATTGACACTCGCCATAAAATAAACCTAACTCTTCTTGTTGTCAAACAAACTTAATTGCTCGCTTTCGTCTTTAATTCTCACTATGTATTCATCTGGATTTTTTTCTTGTGGTGTCAGTTGAACATTTGGTGCAAGTTTGCGAAGACAAAATTTAAAATACACCTGTTTGCCTGTTGGACGAAGCAAATCAACACAATCTTGCAAGTATTTCTCCCAATCTCGCCATTTATCTTCGCGTTTGTAATTGTTGATTTTGCCGATTTTATAATGATCAACACAATCCATTTCAAGTGTTTTGCGAATAAGTTTCAAGCTTTCTTCCGGCTCAATTGTCGGCTCAAAACTTGCAAAAGTTTTAATTCCTTTATCGTGCAAGGTCTTGAGTGTCTCCAATCTTTCACTTGGCGTGCTTGCATTTGGCTCCCAATATTTACTTTTCTCTTCATCTAAAAACGTCAGCGTTGTGCCAACAGTTATGTGGTCGCCAAATTCTTTAAAAATATCTAAGTCTCTTAGCATTTTCTTTCCGCCTTTAGAAAGCACAGCGACGGGCACGTGATATGCATTCAAAAGCTTCAGTACTTCTCTTGTGATTGCACAATCATCTGCATTGTCGCCATACACATCTCCAACAAATGACAAAAGCACTTGCTCTTTGTAGACATTCTTTTGTAAGTCTTTCTCTAGTAGTTTCAAAATCTCCTTTCGTGGCTCTGGCTTTATAAAATATTCTTCACCTCGTCTTTGCAAGGTGTGAGGTGCATAACAATATCTGCAACCGTGATTGCAACCAATGTAAATATTGCACGCATAAGGGCTGTATTCTCTTGCCATCCCGCATGGTCTGTAAATTATACTCATACTAGTATTATAGCATAAAATATTAGAATTTCATATTATTTAACAATAAAATAACCATAATGTTTATCAATTGGATCGTGAACTGAATACAAATTAACTTCTTCCACTCCATATAAAGATAATAATTCATAGAAAAAGTCTATGGCCTTTTTGTTAAAAAGTGTAGGTGCTTTGCTATAAAATTTATCAAATCCAAACATCTTCTTAATTTTGTTTTGTAGCCCAGTAAATTCATACGCAATTGCCGTGTATAAAACAATTGTCCCTTTCTTAACATCTGTTCTTGTTAAAATCTTTTGATAAATGTCATAAGGGATCCCGTAACTGTCACAATCAATAACATTAAACTTGCTTAAATCCAAACTATCAAACACTTTTCTTGTGTCAGCGGTTAAGTTTCTGCCTTTATTTTGTTCTAAGTCTATTCCATAATACTTATCAGTCTTGATATTATTCCAAAGCACATTTCTCCCTGCAAATAAATCCAAAACCTTCACTTGTTTCAAATTTTTAATTGCCTCTTTGCGAATATAAATTTTGTTTGCAATTGATTTGTTGTCTGTTTTAGTTGATCGTTGACTCAATTTCCACCCCTTGTATCTTTTGGATTAATGGCAATAGTTTGCGATTTCATCATTTTTGTTTAAATCTAAGCTTATCAAATAGTGAACTTTGTGTAAAGGCTTAAGTATTCGCTTTTGAATTTTTACGCAGGTCTTGAGATATTTATCAACATCAATACCAAAATCAGTAAAATCAAAATCTTGCAATTTCTTTAATTCTTGAAATAAAATCCCGTCATCAAAACTTGTTTCCAAGTTCAATGAATTGTGTGCAATCACATATGCTTGTTGTTCTTCCTTCGTCATATGGTCAAGCCTAACGCAAGGAAGTTTTGTCAATCCAACTTGCTTTGCTGCTTCTACTCGACCATTGCCTTCCAAAACTGTATTGTTTTCGCCAGCAATTCCAAGCGGATCATTAAAACCAAACTCTCTGATTGAATTTGCAATATGTTCAATTTGCTCTTTGGTGTGAATTTTCGAGTTGTTTTCATAATGTGTCAACTTGTCAATATCAATATATTCAATTGTTAAATCGTTTCTCATTTCTTTCTCCTCGCCTCTGGCGTAAGTCTTAAATCTTTCAAAATCTTTTCAAGTTGTTTGTTGCAATCTTGCAATGTTTTGTAATGCTCATTTTCTTTCACCATAACCTTTGGCGTTTTGCCATCACTGCAAATTCCTGTTACAATACGAATGTATCTGTCTGGCTTTTTGTTATATTCTTTCCAAGCCCTATCACGCATAACTTTGATTTGACAATATTGCCAAATAAGTTCAGTATCAGTTGATGAAAGTCTATAGTTTATGCTTTCTTTTAGTGTCTGCACAATCTCTCCATATGCTTTCTTTTCATCATCACTCAAGTTGTTCGGCACTTGCAAAATTTTCTCATTTATTTCTGCTGTTTCTTTTTGTTTTCTCGCCGCATTCTCTTGCATTTCTTTAATCACTTTTTCACTGTCAAACATTTTTCTCTCCTTATATGTAAAAAGGTCTTCCCACCAAATCGCAGAAAACCTTTTTGTTTTATTTAAAATATCATACAATAAACTCAAAATCAATATTTTGTGCCAACATTATTCGCAAAATAAAAAACGACAAGCCTCTTGCGAAACTTGTCGAATTTTGGCGGGAAGAAAGGGATTTGAACCCTTGCGCCGGTTGCCCGACCTACAGCCTTAGCAGGGCCGCCTCTTCGACCTCTTGAGTATCTCCCCATGTCGAAATTTTAAGTTGCACTCACATATTAACATAATACTGTGCTGTTTGTCAACAATTTATTAAAATTAAATTTTGGCGAAAAAGCTTTTTGTTTGCTAAAAAAGAACCAAAGCTCTTACTCGACAAATTTCGACAAAGGATTTGGCATTAAATTAAAGAGTAAAAAGATAAGCCATATAACATAAAACTGACAGCAAACTAACTTAATTTAAGTAGAGATCTTGATAAATTTTTAACATGCAAATATAGCAACAACTCTTTTGTTTGACATATTTCGACAATAAACAACAAAAAATAAAATTTATAAAAGTTTAATATAGTTGGTTTGGGGCTAAAATAACGCAAAAAATCTGCAAACAAAACAGAATGTTCGCCACCTTAGTCGACAAAATTCGACATGGTAGATTTTTGAATATAAATAAAGATTGTGTTGATTCAGCAAAAAGCAATGACTTTTTTATTTGCAAGGTGTATAATAATTTTGAATTTAATGCCGATGAAAAGACTATTGGTCAAATGTTGATACAGAGAGTTTGCGGAGGGTGAAAGCAAACGAAAACATTGGTCATATCCATCTTGGAGGTACAAACGATGAGTTTGGCTGACTGCATAGCACAATTTGCAGAGAATGAGTGATATGCAGTTTTGTATATAATTGGAGTGGCACCACGGATAAAATTCGTCTCCATAGGTAGCTAAAGCCTATGGAGGTTTTTTATTTTATGAAAAAGTATCTTCTTTATATAGCATATTTGAAAACTTCCCGAAAGGGATGAGTATTTTTCATGCTTAAAAATCTAAAAATAAAAAATATAAGGAGAATAAAAAATGTTAGATATAAATTTATTAACAAAAAACGCTGAAAAAGTGAAAGGGTTGCTAATGAGAAAGCAATATGATGTCACAAATGTTGATTGTCTTGTAAAAACATACAACAAAAATAAAAAGGTGCAAGCTGAACTTGAAGATTTGCGTAGCCAAAGAAATGGATTATCAAAAGAAATTGGCAAATTGGCAGCAAAGAAAAACTTGCAAGAAGTTGAAATCATCAAAGAACAAGTTATTGAAATTAACAATAAAATTGAAAATTTAGAAGAGAAATACAGCAAAAACAAAGGGTTAATTGACAAATCGCTTTATGACATCCCAAACTTGCCAGAAGAGAACGCATACATCGGTGTGGACGAAAAAGATAATGTTGTGATTGATCACAACGACGACTATTATCGTTGTCCTGTTAAAAATCCATTGCCACACTATGATATTGGCAAAAAGTTGGATATTTTCGATGAAGAATTGGCAACAAAAATTTCTGGCTCTATGTTTGCACTTTTTAAAGGTAAAGGCGCAAGACTTGTCAGAGCTTTAATTGACTATTGCTTTAAACTCAATCAAGAAAAATACATCGAGATTATTCCACCACATTTGGTGACAACACAGTCTTTGACTTACACTGGTCACTTGCCAAAATTTGCAAACGATCAATATAAATGCACGCAAGATGACTCTTGGCTTATCCCAACTGCCGAAGTGCCGCTGACGGCAGGTTTTGCAAAAACGACATTCAAACAAGGGGAACTACCAATAAGACGCATGGCTTACACTGTTGCTTTTAGACGAGAAGCGGGGAAAGCGGGGAATCAAAACAAAGGATTACAGAGAGTCCACGAGTTTCACAAAGTTGAACTTTTGAAAATTGTTGAGCCAGAGCAGTGTGAAAAAGAATTGCAAGATTTGTTTGAGGGCTGCTTGCAGATAATAAAAGATTTAAAATTACAATATAGAATCCTTGACCTTTGCACTGGAGATATGGGGGATAAATATGCAAGATGTTATGACATTGAAGTGTATGCACCAGGTGTGAAAAGGTGGCTTGAAGTTTCTTCTGTTGGTCATTTTTCAGATTATCAGGCAAGACGCGGACAAATAAAGTATATTGACAAAGACGGAAACAAAAAAGTTGCCTACACAATGAACGGCTCTGGCATGGCAACACCGCGAGTTTGGGCAGCTATAATTGAAACCTATCAACAATCAGACGGAAGCATAAAAGTGCCAGATTGTTTAGTATCATACATGGGCTGTGAAATTATAAGATAGTTTGTTATGCTTTATTCGACATAATTCGACAAATGCATTTTAAACAATGCTTTCAGATATGACAAATTTCGACAAAAAATAAGATTATAAAATGCATTGAGAAAAGACGAGTGACATTTTTACTATTTTCCTTATTCGACAAAATAAAACAAATTTCGCAAAACAAAAAAGAAAAGCGTAAACAACAAAAGTTCTTCTTATACGGCAAATATACAAAAAATTTATAGTGATAAATCTAGTAAAAAATGTTAGAAATGACCTAATTACTCAATACTGAAAAATTAATGCACAAAATCTAAGAATTTTTATCTGAGAATAGAAAATTTGTTAAAATCAGTTGCTTTAATTTAGTTAAAGTGATAACATTTTCATGTTATAAAATTGTCGAATAATGTCTGATAAGGGAGTAATAATGAAAACATTTTTTAGTAAAATTATATTTAGTTTAGGGCTTATTTTGTGTTTAGGTTTGGTAGGGTGTGGTAAAGCCCCAGAAGTTCCACCAAATAATGGGGATGAAATAGTTGAACCTTCACAACCAGAAAAACCTACTGACCCAGAAAATCCTGTAAAGCCTCCAATTGAAGAAGAAAAACCATCATATGATTTAACAGAAAAATTTAAAACTTTGGCAGATGAAGTCCTAGGAGTTTTAGATATGAACATTGATATGGGGTTGGACTTTGAACAACTTTTAGACAAGATTGTAACAAAAGATAAGATTGAGCTTTTGATAAACTTATCTGAAGATGAAATTGATGATGAATATTTACAGGAAGAGATTAAATTGGTTATTGAAGATTCGGGGATTGAAAATCTTAAATTAACTTATATTCACGAAAATGGAACTTTACAAATTTTAATAACAATAGCCTAAGCAAAAGCTTAGGCTTTTTAAAAAATATGGTGTTCCCGGGGCGATTCGAACGCCCGACCCCTTTCTTAGGAGCAAGGCACGCGTGCCTTTTTAACCTTTTTATCTTGCATTTCTGCAAGTCTTATAAACATTATAGCACCCATCTTTCAGAATTCCAACCAACTTTTCTAACTTTTGCATCATAAACGCAAACCAATCCAAATCCACGGTACAGAAATGGTGACTTTTTGAGCAATTTTGAACTTTGGGTACAATTTGTTATTTTTTCGTTTTATGATTATGATAATGTCCATGCAGGTGAAGTTGTTTGCTATTATCGTTTTTATTAAAATTAATATTTCTTGTGGAATTGTCGATTTCAACCTTAGGCTGTTTCATTTCTCGTTTGGCGATATCAATTTCAATATTGTTTTTATGAATTTTTTTATTAATCTTCATTCTACCTTTTTCATCGAAAGGATCTAACTTTTCTCTCTTGTCTCTTAGTCTTTGATTGGATGCGTCAGCCTTTCTATATCTATCTTGTGGTGATTTTTTTCTAAACAAATTCTCAAACATAAACAACCTCCATTAAAATAATTTTCTAGGCAAATTGACGAATGCAACGCCATATTATTAATACTATTAAAACAACAATTGCAATAGCTAATAATAGCCACATCCACCAAATAGTGCCAACAGTCATAAAACCAAGGACAAATAGATCGATGACAAAATATACGACACAGTAGGCTATACTGCCAAGCCAAGGACATTCGCCAGGTATATAAAACAAACCGACAATAAAAAATGAGACAGGAAAAAGTATTAAACCGAATAACCAATTGAAAGTTGTTGCAAAAAACCAATTGAGTTTTTCGAAAGGGTTTGGGACAAAAAATTGTCTTACAAAATAACTTATAGTGGAAATTACACCATATAAACTTAGTTTTTTCATCACATATATTATATCATAATTTCAAAAAATTTGCAAGAATTTATCATTTTATAAACAATTCTTTGCATATTTTATAAGTAATTTCAATCACACGGGTAATTTGCAGGCTCGCAAGTTGACCTTTCTCTAAATCTAAATCAAAGTACTCTTTCCATTTTTCTTTTGAAAAGCCTTTAACGAATTTGTCTTCAAGTTCGCAAATCTTGTTTAACTGCAACTGCTCTTCGGCAGTTCTTTTTTCATCTTCTAGTATATCTCTGACTAGTTGTAAAACGTGGTTCAACTTTTTCACCTCCATTTGAAATAATGCTACAATATTTTGCATAATCTTCGCCATTGCTATTTACAAGCAATATAATGTCTGACTGCAAACAGCAGAACATCAACACATGCCAAATACCTTGCTCATCAATAAACATATCTTCCTTGTGACAAGACACAAAAGGCGTTGCTTCCATGAGATGCTCACGAAAAGGAATAAAATCTCGCTTAGATAAATACACAACTCTTTCGATTACAAATTTGCATTCCAATCCTTCGCCTTTGTCAAGTTTATTCCTTAGCAACCGAGCATTCGGCATATCGCATAAAAACCTTGCTTTCATATCCACCTCCTCGGGTTGTTGTGTGTTTTACCGTAAAATAAAATTATTTGCAAGTCTTTTGGCAAAAAGTTTTACAAAATTTAACAAATAATGATATTTTGTATGTTATAATAGATTCACAAGGAGTTACTAAATGAAACAAACACTTGATGATTTTATTTCAAACAACAAAAATGGAATGATTTTATTA
>CAMUGK010000004.1 GCA_947088415.1 uncultured Bacillota bacterium
TATTGAATATAATTTTCTAAATACTTCTACTTAGATTTAGGGCGTTTAGCGCCATACTTAGAACGGCTTTGTTTTCTGTTAACAACGCCAGCAGTGTCGAGTGTTCCTCTAACAATGTGATAACGAACACCAGGAAGGTCTTTAACTCTTCCGCCACGAATAAGAACTACACTATGCTCTTGCAAGTTGTGTCCAATTCCTGGAATGTAGCAAGTTCCTTCAAAGCCATTTGTAAGTTTAACTCTGGCAATTTTTCTAAGCGCTGAGTTAGGCTTTTTAGGTGTTGCTGTTCTAACTGAAAGACAAACGCCTCTTCTTTGAGGATTTTCTTCCAATAATGGAGCTTTTGATTTTTTATCAAAAGTTTTTCTTCCACTGCGAACAAGTTGATTTATTGTAGGCATCCTTTTTCCTCCTTTTTAAAATTTTGTCATAAAAAATCGCGGTAGCATAATGTATACTTTCCGCGAAAAACATGCAAAAAACTTGTTTGTAAAACATGAACAACACGATTGCTTGCAACCACTCAAGCAACTCCACCAAAATGACGAATCAGCAAGATAAACTCACTTGTTGTTTGTTTATGCAAAAACGAAAAGTTTTAGCACTGCCTCCGACAACGAAGCATACGTGAGTATTATATAATAAAGAAAAAGCCTTGTCAAGAGTTTTAACAAGGTTTTTCAAATTATCTTTCATAAGTATAAGCACTGTATCCTGAAGTATAACTTGCATCAATTGATGCAGTTGTGTCTGGCATTACTCCATCGCCATATTTTTCAATAATTTCATCTTCTCTCTTTCTTGCCCTCTTTTTTGCAACAGTTGTTGCGACAACAGCGTTTGCAATGTTAAGCCCTGCCAAAGTTAAACCAAGGGCATTGTTGGTTGCTGCTTCAACTTTTAAATAGCCATCAATTGAAGAACTAACTTCATTTGCACTGGCATGTGCAGAAATATAATTGTCAGCAAGCAAAATTCCACAGCCTAGAGTAATCGCACTAGACAGAGTGGCAAGAGTGATTGCAAATCCCCTTGCAACTTTAAATTTTTTGGCTTTTTTAGGAATAGTTTTTAAAGTTCCTTTTTCTTCCAATTTTGCTTCGCCAACTCTTGCTTTAACATGTTGACTTGCTTCTTGATATATTTGTTTCTTTGCTTTAATACTATCTTGATCGTCAGTTACTGAACGAAGACTTTCATTGTAAGCTTTTTTCTTATCTACTAAACCTTCTTCATTTTTAATAAATTGTTTTTTATCTTTAAAATCCTTTTTTGTAGATTTTTCAGCTTCTTCACGATTTTTTAATGCTTGTTTGTATGCTTGTTTATGCTCTTTTTTCTCTGATCTTCTTTCTCTAAACGACATTTTAATTTTAGGTTCTTGAATTTCAACAACACCATTCTTTTTGTCGCAAATTACTTTTTTTGTCAATTTTGCACTAAAGAAAGACCAAATCCCCCCTGCAACTAAAGTTGCACCTGCTATAACTGCCAAAAAAGGACTTGTGGCAAGTGCTAGTCCAGTAATTCCACCAACAATGTTGCCACCGGCCAAAATGCCATCACGAATAAGTAATTTTTGACTTTTAGTTAATTTTTTATTAGATTTTGCCATGTTATCCCCTCTTTTGTTTAAAAAAGTTTAATTATGATTATATTTTACCACAAAATTTTCATTTGTCAAGGGGTAAAATAAAAAACAGCCAATGGCTGTCTTTATATATTTTAATTAGTGAAAATAAACTATTGAATCTCATGAATGCCCTGTTTTACATAACCCTTAATAACTTTTTTAAGAACGCGAATTTCCTGTTTGTAAACTTTTGCAATACATTGTTTATATCTTCTTGCCCAACAATATTCTTTTGTTTGTTTCAATTGTTGAAACTTTCTTTCAAGTTCATTTTTTGCAGTAATAAAGTCCATTTTATTTTCTTCGGTTGTAACACAATTCATATCTATCATTATAATTCTCCTGTTACAAATTATATGAATTTTAACATTTCTGTCAAGTATTAATTTAATAAATTCTTAAAATCATCTTCATTTATAATTTTGACTCCAAGCATTTTTGCTTTATCTAATTTGCTACCCGCTTGCTCTCCTGCCAAAACATAGTCGGTATTTTTTGAAACCGAACTTGAAGTGCGTCCACCCGCTTCTTCAATTAATTTTGTAGCCTCATCACGAGTAAGAGTTGGAAGCGTCCCTGTCAAAACAACAGTTTTATCACTTAGTGGTGTTGTTTTTAAATTTAAGTTTACTTCTTGAATTTTTATGCCATGATTTAAAAGTTTTTCAATTTCTTGCAAATTATCTTTATCTCTAAAAAAGTTAAAAATGTTTTGTGCAATAACTTCGCCAACATCTCTAACAGCCGAGATTTCATATATGTCTGCATTCTTTAATTTTTCTAAACTGCCAAATGTTTTGGCTAAATCTTTTGCAGTTTTTAAGCCAACTTCATTGATTCCCAAAGCGAACAAAAAACTTGATAATTCAGGATTTTTGCTGTTTTTTATTGAATTTATCGTATTTTTTGCCTTTTTATCTTTAAATTTATCTAATTTTAACAAAGTTTCTTCTTTTATCTCATAAAGGTCAGATAGATTTCTTATGCCAAGTTCGTCATAAAAAAGACCTGCGGTTTTATCTGATACGCCATCAATATTCATAGCATTTCTGCTGGCGTAATGTGACAATCTATCCACCACTTGCTCTTTGCAACCAGAATGATTTGTGCAGAAAAGAAGTGGGCCTTTTTTGACAAGTTTATGACCACAACTTGGACAAGATTCTGGCTCTAAAATCTCTTTTGAATTTGGCAATTTTTCTGCCAAGCCCATAACTTCAGGAATAACTTCATTTGAACGTCTTACAAAAACACGACTATTTTCAAAGACCCCTTTTTTGCGAATATCTTCAATATTGTTTAAGGTTGCTCTTTGAACTGTTGCACCTGCAAGCTCGATTGGCTCAAGTTCGGCAATCGGTGTTATTCTGCCACTTCGCCCAACCTGCCAAGAAACTTTTTTAAGAATGGTTGAAAGTTCCTGCGCTTCAAACTTGAAAGCCATTGCCCATTTAGGAAATTTTGCAGTCCAGCCAATTTTTTCTCGCACATCAACACGATTAACTTTTAAAACCATTCCGTCAATTAAAACATCAAGTTTATTTTTAATTTTATCGACATTTTTAATAAGTTCAATAGCTTCTTCAGCGCTCTCAAAAGTATGAAAATATTGACCAGTTTGAAATTTGTTTTCCACTAAAAACTTATGCATATCTTCTTGAGTTTTAAAGTTTTGACCTTCACAAAGCAAAATTGAATAGCAGAAATAATCCAAATTTCTTTTTGCTGTTTCCTTTGGGTCAAGATTTCGGACTGCACCTGCCGCCGCATTACGTGGATTTTTAAGTTTTTCACTAGCGGTTTTGTTATATTTTTCAAAGTTAGAATTTGTCATCATAACTTCGCCTTGCACAAGAAGTTTATCTTGAAAAGGAATTTCAAGTGGCACGGTTTTGATTGTTTTAACCTGCATTGTAACATCTTCGCCAATATTTCCATTCCCACGTGTTGTTGCTTGAACAAAGTGTCCATTATTATATTCAAGCACCATTTGAAGACCATCAAACTTATATTCAAGCACAAAATTTGTTCCGCCAGAAAGGTCTTGCATATCTTTAACCCAGTTTTTTAAATCATCAAAATCTCTCACTTTATTCAGGCTATACAATTGAACTTCATGTTTACGTTTTTGAAAGCCGTCCAAAATTTCCCCGCCTACGCGTTGTGTTGGAGAAGATGGAAGAACTATGTCAAGGTCTTTTTCCATATCAACTAAGCGATAATAAAGTTTATCATATTCAGCGTCTGATATGGTTGGATTGTCAAGCACATAATAATTATAATTATGCTTATTTATCTCTTGAATTAGTTTCTTCATTTCTTCAAGTTTATCCATAACTTCTCCTTAATTTTTCTTTGCTTTTCTTAACAAGAAAAGGCAACAAAAGAATATCGATTTGCGACGCTTTGCAAATTTCTTTGCTTTCGCGTCGCAAATATGTTTTTATTTTTTTGCTAATTAAAATTTAGTAATAAACATTTAAAATTATAATACAAAGCATTTTTTAACAAATAACCAAAAGATTATTTCCCAGCGACCTGCCCTTTATGAAATAAAAGGCAGGCCGCTTAAATTTCTTTTGCTTACTTTTCTTGTTAAGAAAAGTAAGTCAATCAACAATAGTTAAAGGTGCAAGTTCAAGCATTAAACTTTTTTTGCCAAAGTCTTCAAACACAATATCCACCACCAAACCATCTGGCGTTATTGATGTAATTTCACCTAACCCAAACTTTGGATGTTCAACTTTTTGACCAACCGTATAAATTGAAATATCTTTCTTTGGCTTTTCATCTTGACGAGAGTTGACCGATTTCATAAACTCATTGTGCTTAAAATTAAAACCTGTTGAAGACAAAGTGTTTTTATTTTGTGGTTTAGTTTTTTCAATAAAACGCCTTGTTGGCAAATAATCTTTATCTGTCAATTTTTTCTCGCCGCTAAAAACAAAGTCATTTTTATTTGTCTGACTTAATGAAAGTGACAATAAACCAAGTTCTCTAATAAACCTGCTTGGCGACTGATATTGACTTTGTCCATACATATATCGTTTTGAGCAATGCGACATATATAAAACTTCTTCGGCACGAGTTATTGCAACATATAAAAGCCTTCTCTCTTCTTCCATATCGCTAGAAGAAGAAACCCTTTGAATAGGAAAAATTCCTTCTTCAAGTCCGATAACAAAAACCGCTTTATATTCAAGCCCTTTAACTGCATGCACAGTTGCAATTGTGACTGCACCGTTTTGACCTATTTCGTCACTATCACTAATCAAAGTTATTGTTTCAAGATAGTCACTTAAAGTTTTGTCAGGGTTTGATTTTTCAAACTCTTGAATAGAAGAAATAAAACTGTCAATGTTGATAAGCCTGTTTAAATCTTCTTCCGTCTTGCTTGAATAAGCCTCTCGAATTTTAAACCCTTTAATAACTTCTTCAACAAAATCGCTTAAACCTAAATTATGCGCTGATATTTTTTTATAAGTTTCAATAAATTCAAACAATTTTTTATAAACAGCTAAATCTTCTTTAAAATCTTCTGAAAGAATAACTTCAAGCAAACTTCGACCATTACTTCTTGCCCTAATCTTAGAAATTGCAACATCGCCAATACTTCGTCTTGGAAAGTTGATAATTCTAAGCAGAGAAATGTCGTCTTTCTTGTTTATAAACAACCTTAAATAAGCAATGATGTTTCGTATTTCTTGCCTTTCAAAAAATTTAAAACCACCATAAATGCGATGTGGAATGTTATAAGACAAAAACGCTTCTTCAAAACTTCGAGAAAGTGCATTAAGTCGCATTAAAACTGCAATTTCCTCATATTTATAGCCATTTGCAACAAGTTTTTCAATGTTTTTTGCAACATATAAAGCTTCGTCACGTTCATCATAGGCATTATATAACTCTGGCAACTGACCATTCCCCTTGTCTGTCCACATCTTTTTGTCTAATCTTGCCGAATTGTTTTTAATAACATTATTTGCAATTTTAAGTATTTCACTTGTTGAGCGATAATTTCGCTCTAATTTAAAAACCTTGCATTCTGGAAAATCATTTTTAAAATTAAAGATGTTTTTATAGTTTGCACCACGCCATGAATAAATGCATTGGTCTTCATCGCCAACAGCAAAAACATTGCCATGAACTGAAGCAAGCATTTTGACAAGTTTATATTGCACAGTGTTTGTGTCTTGAAATTCGTCGACCAAAATGTATTTAAATCTATTTGCATAATAAGATAAAACTTCAGGATAATCTTTAAACAACTTAACAGTCTTTCTTAAAAGGTCATCAAAATCTAAAGCATTGCTATTTTTTAAAGTGTCTTCATATTCCTTAACAATCAACGCAATTTTTTTAATGTCATGTTCGTCGTCATGAGTGGAAAAATATTCATCAAAAGATTGACTAGAATTTTTCCAGTTGGAAAGATGAAAAGAAACCGACTTGTTAAATTTATCTTCGTCAATGTTGTGGGTTTTAATCAATTCTTTAATAACCTTTTCACTGTCATCTGCACTATAGATAGAAAAATTTTTGTCATAAGGATACATTACAGAAATATCTCGTCTTAAAATTTTTGCACACATCGAGTGAAAGGTTGAAATCCAAACTCCGTCAGCACCATCAACCATTTTTGAAATTCTCTCTTTCATTTCGCCTGCTGCTTTGTTGGTAAACGTTATTGCTAAAATATTGAAAGGACTTATTCCAAGTGCGTCGATAAGATAAGCCACACGATGAGTTAAAAGTCTGGTTTTGCCAGAACCTGCACCAGCGGTTACCAAAATTCCACCATCAATTTGCTTTAATGGAAGAAGTTGTTCGTCATTAAGTGAATTTATATCATAATTTGCCATAGGTATATTATAACGAAACAGAAAAATTTTTCCAAATAAAAATAAAGAATTAATAGACAACCTTTAATTCTTTTTCACACTCAATCATAGTTTTATATCTTGCAAACTTTTCGGCAGTATCTAAAAGATATTTTTCTTTTTCAACAGCCGACATGCGAGAATATAAACCTTCGTCCATTAAAGCTTTGATTGGGTTTAAAACATTTTCTTCTTTTGAAAGCAAAGTTTTAACTTTGTCATAAAAAACTTGATCTCCACTTTTAATAATCTTAATACAAAATTCATTCCTATTAGATTTGTCATCTTCTTCTATCGTATTGTGAATAAGTCTGTTTTTAGCACGAAGCGCAAGTGCTTTGAGTATATCGTTTTTCATAACAAAATTTTTCTCTCCTTAATTTAAAATTTATCATCTTTAAAAGTGACAAGTGAGAGTATATAACAAAAATAAAATATCTCAAAACATTATTTTCTTGCTTTTTGTCGAATGAATAAATATTTTGGCAAAATTTGTCAAAAATCTAAAATTTTTTTTAGTTTTTTCTCTTTTTTTGACTCAAACCTAAAAGAAAATCCATAGAAATATTCAAAACATTGCATATAGGAACATATGCGACAGCACTCAAACGACAATTTTTACCACGCATAATTTTGTCGATAATAACAAAATCCAAACCAGTTTTTAAACAAAGTTCGTCTTCGCTAACCCCCTGTTTTTTCATTTCGTCCTTAATTTTTTTGACAATAGAACTATATAAATCCATATTTTTTCTCCTTTTACATTGTCAGTATAACTTAGCAAAATTTAAAATTTTTCACAGAAACTAAATAGGTTCTCTTTTTTTATAAATAAGATTTCTCGACTACGCTCGAAATGACGACGAAACGCTTTAGTTGAAAAGTCAGTCAGTCTATGTCATTCTGACGCGTAGCGGAAGAATCTTTTGAAGTCGACAGATTCTTCAATTTCGTGGCTAATGCCACTCCCCCTTTCGACTGCGCCACCCGTTGTCATTCTGAGCAACGTCGAAGAATCTCGGGTGGCTACGCTCAAGGCTCGCGTTGCTCGACTCACCAGAATGACAGCGACCAAATGTCGCCCGACTATTTTTATATTTCAACCTTAAAAGCGTTTGGGGAGTCCGAGGGAATCGCAAGCCCTCGGCGGCTTTTCGTTTCACTTTTCACCGATTTGAAAAGTGAAGACTTCTTTTGCTTACTTTTCTAGCATAGAAAAGTAAATATAAAATATTAGTATAAGAATTCATTAAAAAAACTATTTCCTAGAACTAGAAAATAGTTTCTTTTTTGTTTTTATATATATAGAATAGAAAAAACTAGAAAGTAAAGTGCATTCAAGTTTTGCATTTGCCCTGACTTTATAAAATAATCCACCTTTTCTAAAAGTGCATAGATTTTTTTAAGTTGCAATTTTGAAAAGTTTTTAAGTTGTCCACGTGCTTTGACAATTGCATATTCTTTAACACCTAAAAGTGAAGCAAGTTCGTTATTTTCGGTGTCACTGCTTATTGCAATAAAGAAAAGTCGTCTGAAATGGTTTGTAATAAGTGAAAGCGTTGCAATATCTTTTTCCATAAAAGATAAAAGTTCAAGAGCCTTGTCACTATCTTTTTTGCCAAGTGCTTCAGTAAGTTCAAAAACAGTAAATTCGGTAGCCTTTGGAACTATTGTTTCAACTGTCTTTTGTGTTATTAATGGCTCAGTCAAATCGTAACAAATAAGTTTATCAAGTTCATTCATAACGCCAGTTAAATAGCCATTGCAATAATCCAAAAGCGTTGAAAGTGCTTCACTACTTATTTGTTTGCCACGACGATTAATTTCGTTAACAACAACCGCAGTTGCTAAATTTCTGTCCATACGCTTGCAGTCAACAAACTCACATTTAGTTTTTATTGAAGCAAACTTGCCGTCAAAATCACTTATAATCAAACAGGTTGACTCAACAGCATTGTTTAAATAACTTTCCAAAAGTTTTTTATCGGAGTCGGTCACTTTGGTAAGATTTTTTAAAATAACCACCCTTTTGTCACAGCCCATAGGCATAACTTCGCAAGAATCTAATGCGGATTTGATTGAAAAATTTTCATCGTCAAAAACCGAAAGATTAAAATCTTCAAGTTCCAAGTTGCAGGCTTTTTTAATCATAGAAATTGCTTTATCAAAAAGAAAAAGGTCGTCACCTTGAAGAAGATAACAATTTTCGACATTATTTTTAAGTTTGTTTTTTAAAGTTTTCAATCAATTCCCCTAAAATAATATTTTTGACTATCAAAAGTGAACATCATATTGCCATGTTTTGCAAAGGAATAATCAATTATATTTGAAAGGTTATATTCCCCCGCCTTAACACCTTTAACATTTGCAAGATATAAATAAGAATTTTTATTTAAAAAGTTAAAGGCAAAATCCTGACTTTCAAGCCAAGAAATCGTTGGCATAGATTCATTATAACTTAAATTTAGGTTTTTAGCAAAGAAATTTTTAAAATTATTAATAGAAAACTCAACACCGACACATTCTTGGTTGATAAATTTATATTTAAAAGAAAATTCGCCATAATCGTAACGTGAACTTTTGTCAACTTCAATGCTTTTGTCGCCAAGCGTGTAAAAACTTGTGGAAGACACACCTTTAATATTAAATTCTTCAAAATAATGCTCATCAAAGTTGTCACTCACAGAAATTATGTAATCAATATTTTTAATCCCACGAATATGTGCATACTTTTTAAATGACGAAGAATAAATAAAATCACAAATAAGCAGACTTTCGCCTTTATCATTGACGGCATAGACAAATTCGTTGGCATAGTTTGAATATTCAATAAAATTTTTGTCTTTTCGCGGTTGAGAGAATATTATCAAGGTCACACATGACGCCAAAACCAGAGCCGAAAATAAAGCCCATTTGACAACACTTTCAACCATAAGATAATAACTTACAACAAAAAGCCCTAAACATAAAATAATGTTGAAAACAATCGGAAAAGGTTTTAAGTCGACAATAAGCGAAGTCGAAGAAAATATGTAAACCAGATAATTTATAACTTTAAAACCCCAATCAATAGCATGCATTACAATTCCTAAAACTGGCGTGATTAAAGAAAGTATAAAGAAAATAAATAAAAGCGGAAAAACAAAACCAAAGATTGGCAGAATAAATAAATTTGCTAAAACCGAAAGAAAATTGTAAGATTGAAAAAGATTTGCAACAAAAGGCAAAATTCCAAGCTGTGCCGAAATGGTAAGTGCTATGTAAGAAGCAATCTTTTGAGGCATAAACTTTTGAAGTAATTTAGATAGAGGTTTGTAAATTAAAAATATGCCAGCCACTGAAAAATAACTCATTAAAAAACCAACATCTAACGCACAAAGAGGTTGAGTTAAAACAATAATAAAACCCGCAAGTGACAGTGCAGAAAGACTGTCATATTCACGCCCACTCAACTTGGAAAGAAGTAAAATAAGTGCCATAATCGAGGCTCGCAAAACCGATGGCGTAAAACCACAGAGAATGTTGTATAAAAGTAAAATCGTAAAGACAATGCCAAACCTGACATAACGATTGCACTTTTTTAAAGCAAAATATAAAAGCCCAACAACAAAACTCACATGCAAACCAGATACTGTAAGAATATGAATAATGCCAACAACGTTGTAATCGGTTTTAATGTCTTTATCTGTAAACCTTTTGTCGCCGAATAAAACAGCATAACAAATGCCAGCATTCTTTTCGCTCATGTTTTCAAATAACACCTTTTTGGTGTCAGAACGAATGCTCTCGTCATACCTGACCGCCCCATCAGAAATCACAACATTGGCTAAACTTACGCTAGCCTGATAAGGCGTGTTGTGACGATGATAAAATAATGAAAAAGACCCAAGCTCAAATAAATTAATCTGTGCAACATTGCTTTCAAATGCTAAAATATCGCCAACTTTGATTTTTCTGCCGTCAAGGTCAACCGAAAGCCAAATGTTGCGAGTGCTTTCGCCATTGATAGTCACACAATCCAAAACTAAATTTTGAACTTCGCCGTGGTCTTCAATGTAATCGCTAACACGTCCGACAACCGCCTGCTCGCCCTCATATTCTTTTCCACGAAAAGAATTGTAACTCCAAAAGAATAAACCGTTGCCAATTAAAAATAAAGGAATAATCACTCCCAGCATAATAAAACGCTTGGTTAAAGTTAAAGCCAAAATAACAGCAAGTAAAGTGACCACCGTTATAACAATATATAAAACTTCGCCAGCAAAAAGCTTGCGAGATAAAGTTAACCCGAAAAGTAAAGCCAAAAAGCCATAAAAAAGATAACGAGAGTGAATAACACGCTTGTTTTTCCTAAAACTTTTCTCATTTGTGCCGTTTTCTTCCATAAAACTTGTCTAAATTGTAACAAAAATTGTCGAATTAGTCAAGTATACAAAAAATATTAAAAAAAGTATTGCAAAACAAGAGAATTTATGGTAAAATATAGGTATAAAAACGGAGGAAAACATGAAATTAACATTAAAATCAAAAAAATTATTCAAATCTATAGGTGCAATCGCAATTGCCAGTCTTCTTGCAAGCTCAACAATCTTTATTACAAGTTGTAAAAATAATACTCCACAAGAACCAGTTAATCCAAATCCACCTACTCCACCAAATCCAGTTGTTCCGGTTGAAACCGACCTTGAAAAAAGAGTTAAAGAATATAACAACCTTGTATTAGACATTACAAGCTCAACAAGTTTAACCGCCGAAGAAGACGATAAAAAAGTTGAAATCGATGACGGCAAACTTAAATTAACACAAGACAACTCTTCAAAATTTATTGAAACAGAAACTAGTGGCGAAAGCTTTGAATATGTTTTTGATGGCGATGGTTATACTAAAAATCCATACACTGGCATGCTTACAGCCCAAACTGCCAAAACTGCCCTAATCTCAACCATTAATGTTAAAAACTGGACAGCAGTCGACGCTCAAGGCAAACTCACAAAAACTGGCTACTCAGCAGAATTTAACAAAACCGCAAAAACTCTTGTTTTTGCAAGCCCAGAGCATACAATCACAATTTATGACGTTGGTCAAACAGAGGTTTCACTCCCAGAAATCAAAGACCCTGTAGAGGAAGGCTTTAAAATCACTGCTGAGAATATTGAGCAAATAAAAGAAGCTTTTATTCCTCATATTGAAGTCATGGACTTAATGACAACAATGACACATGAAGACATTAAATCTATTTATCTCAAAAAATCTGAAGGATCTCAATTTGTAGACACTATTGGAGCAGTTTACACTGCAAAATCTCAGCGTGGAAATACTTTCTTCTATTGGAATGAAATGAAAATTCCAACACAAGAAGACTTAACTTATGAAAGATTTTATAAAAACGAAATTTCAGCAGATTACAATCTTTCTGCAGTAGCAAAAACTTTTAAGCAGTTATATTCATTCTCATGCCTAGACGAAAGTAATTATCTTGAGATGACTGAAACATTAAAATCACAAACTTTTAAAGAAGATTACACAAATTGTCAATGGTCTGGTTGGGGATTTACTCAAGGATTAGATTCTGACATTCATAACATAGCGTGTTTTAAAAACGGAGAAATAAAAGAATATAAACTTAGAGTGTTTAAACAATATAATACCACCCCACCACAAGTTGCGGTAGAAAATAATTTTAAAGGTCAAACTGAATCTAAATCGACTTATGAGACTTTAGATTCTAAAACATTACAAGTTGAAAGTGAAGACAAACAATTCTTAGTGGTTGAAGAGCCAAGCAAACAGCAAAATATTGAAAATGTAGGTTAAACCTACATTTTTTGTTGTATTTGTTTGATTTTATTTTGAATTATGTTTATAATATTATATATACATATGTGCATATGTAAAAAGGAAACCATGAAAAAAAAGACCAAGAATTTCTTAAGAGTGCTATGCTCACTTCTCGTATGTGCTTTTGGCTTTTTGGGTGTGGGGTGCGGAAGCGATTCCGACCACGCCCCTTCTTTGAAAGAAGCCTATGAAAATGGTGAAATAAGTTTTGAAGAATATCAACAACTCCGTCTTGACAGCCAAATGGTCCCACTTCATGGCACAAAAATTTTATATCGCCCTGACCACTATGATTGGGACAATAATGTTGGCGACGGCAATCAAGAATATTTTGGTCAATATTCTTGGAACTTACTCAAGCAACTTATGGCAATTTATGGGATTGTTGATCAAGATGCTCAAACAGACATTGATCCAATTACTAACAAAAAAAGGAATCCAAGCATTTTCCCAACCGACCCAAATAAATTAAGTGGTTTTTATGATAGCATAAGATACCAAATGTCTTCTTATAACAATATTACATTAAATAAAATCAATCTAACAGACAGTTCAAAAAATGACTCAGTAGAATATTTTGAAGTAACAGCAAATACAAATAAAAAATGGAAATGGAATTTTGGTCTTAATACAAATTATAACTATACTTATACTGAATATCTGCAAAACCCAGAAACTAAAAATTATCACGCTACTGATAAGACAATGGAATTAAAAATTGAAAACTCAACCTATATCTATAACCAAGACATACCTGATATTTTAAAACTAGAATTTGTGGATACAAACGGCAATAAAATAAAATTCCCTTCCATTTCTTTATCAAATCCAATTCAAAATAATTTTTTGACCCAAAATAACTATATTAATAATATCAAAGCATTTTACGATGATAGTCAGAATTCATATTCAAATATATACCTTGGAACTGGTTATTCAAATGGTCAACAACAAACTTTAAACTACAGCGACTATGTCAAGGCTCTTGAATATGCAATTTATTGCATTAACTTGGATTTAACGCCAAACAGCATGAGTGTGTCGTATAACACTAAAGACGGTGTTTCTGATAAGCCTGTTGTCACTATTGCTGGTTACCCTGCCACTGCTGACAAGTCTTCTGTTGATGTTGCGTTAGATTTTATCAAAGATTTATTTGCTAAGCGTGGAACTTTTGTTGGTATGAATGACCGTCAACAAACTAGGCTTAAAAATTGGATTTTTGACAACATTATCGGCGAAAACAGCGATTCAACCTATAAAATCACTCAAGAAAACAAAGTTTTAATTCAATATGTTAAAATGAAGCAGGCAACTACAGATGTTAATGGCGACGGCAACATTGACGCTTTAGACCAAATTGAAGTTATGTGTGACAAGGACGGAAACGAAACCAACACTTTTGCACCAATTCAAGACACTGGCGCAAGTATAGTCGACCCACCTATTGAAGTTGAAAGAAATTATGTTAACACAATTGACAAAATTGTTGAAACCTGCACCAAACTTGTCAACATTGGTGTAACTTCGACTGAGGGCGAAGAAGGTGCTGGCGACCTTAACATTGACAAAAAATATTTGGCAAGCAACATTATTGATTATTATGGCAACGACTTCTTTGTTTCTGGCAACAGTGAATTCCCAAAAGGGCCATCTGGTGAGCCTGAAGCGCTTGAGTATCAAAGCATAATTTTAATGCCAAGACAAGAGATAAATTTCTCAAACATTATTCTCTATTTTGCTTACGACGGAAGTGACGAAATTGAAGGCAATGAAGAGATTGAAATTCAAGTTTTCATGAACTATTACACGCATGCCGATCGTTATTACCGCCCTGCTTATCTGATTGAAGGCAATGAAAAGAATGAAGAGTTTGCAATCAAGGTTACCGACACTGCTTTCAATTATGGTTCAAAAGAAAACACAATGTTGCTTCTTGGCATCAACAACACCAATCTTGACGGTTCAATTTCTGGCATAACTTTAAATGCTTGGGAAAAGGACTACAAAAACGGCATTCTCAACTCTATTGATGATGGTTACACTGGGCTGACAAGCATTGGCACTCCACTTCCACTTACTGGTTTAAGCAATTTACGTAACTACTACAAAATGAAAAACGACTCGTTTGAAGACAATGGCGAAACTTATTCTTACACTTACGGCGAGTTTGACCCTGAAGTTTTTGATGCTGACGGCGATGGTTGCGATTTCTTTGAGCTTTCATTCAAGGTTTTAAAGGTCACTTCAGCAAGCGACTTTGCAACTAAAAATTACAAGTTCTATCTCGGTTTCGGTCTTGTCGGCTAGACAACCTTAATTTATTTAGTTTTCTTTTCTTTAAAGAAAAGAAACAAAAGAACACCTAAACAAAGCATTTTAATTTTGCTATGCAAATCTTAAAATGCTTTGTTTTTTGATTTTAATATTTAAAATTAAATGCTTTTTGCTTACTTTTTTAAAGTATTTAGAGATTTCTCGACTTCGCTCGAAATGACGACATTTATTGAATATTTTTTACAGTCGATAGATTTTTCGATTTCGTGGCTAATGCCACTCCACTCAGAATGACATATAAAAGCGACCTAAAAAGCGTTTGTGGGGTCTTGGGGAATCGCAACCCCCAGTGGCTTTTGGTTACTTTTCACCAACTTGAAAAGTAACAATCATTTTTGCTTACTTTTCTTAAAAGTAACTTTTTTACAAATCTTTTTATGCAAAAAAGACGACTTAATTGTCGTCTTTTTCTTCATCTTGCTTTTCTTGTGTTTCTGGATTTTCTTCTGTCGGCAAAATCTCTTTGTCTTCGCCTTTTGGCATGCTTACAACACCAAATACAACCAAAACTCCTGCAATCGCCATGATTATTCCTGTGACAACTTGGTCATCAATTGAAAAGCCAAATGCTTCGCCAAGTGCATTAACAAGCACAACCACTGCCCCAGCAAGAGCTGTCCAAAATCCATAAGAGCGAAATTTATTTTTCATATTCATCTCCTTTAATAAGTTCTTGCAAAACTTTAACCTCTTCTTTAACCTCTTCAATTGTTTCCAAATGTTTAGTTAAATCCGAAATTGTGTTTTGGTATGCTTTTTCTCGTTTTGAACTATCTTTAAGTTGATAGAAAAACAAAAATACAAACAAAGTTGCAAATATTCCATTACTTACCACAACGCTTAGAATATCATTCCAAACGCTCATTTTTTGTCACCTATTTTATCGTCTAATTTAAATATTATTTTCATATTGCCCACCTCTTTTATTAATTTCTTTTTGTTATAGTGAGAAATATGCCCTTTGTTAAAAATAATCATTTTTGCACGCTATAGCCAAGTTTGACATTTGAAATATTGCTTTGTTTTTCTTTTGTTGAAAATGAAATGTTAAATTCTCTGCCAAAAACATCAACCCTTATGCGTTGAATTTTGTCGCTTCCTTCAATGTTATAAGTTTTGCTAATTTTGTCACTTGACACTTTCAAAACTACCGAATTTAATGTTTTTATAGTTAAAAATTTAAGTTTTTTGACTTTTTCTGGTGCATTTAGGTCGCATTTGACGCTTTGCCATTCTTTTTCGGTGTTCTCTCCAAAAATTTCGCCTGACAAATTTAACTCGCCAATCTTATCTTTATGGCTTCCATTAAAACATGCAACAACTTTGCTTTTATATGGATTGTTGAGAACACATAATGTGTTTATATCCACCCCACGCATAAGTTCAATTTTCTTTGAAACCAAATCAAATACAAACAATATGTTGTTAACATAATTTGGTTGATTTTCACAGCCGATTGTTTTATCGTCATTAAAGTCATATCGACAAGCGAGATAATATTTGCCTTCAAAACAAACCGCACTTGCATGACGTTTGTCTGTTTTGGCAAGCATTTCATCACACTCTAAATTAATTTTGCTTGTTTTAGTTCCATTAAATGAAAATAGTCCAGAGCCTTCCAAAAAATAAACGTTATCACCTGACGACGCAATTGTCTTAGGGTAAATATAACTATCACATTGATAAAGCCCACTTATATCAAAGTCGCTTTTAGTTGAAAATTGCGAAATTTTGCTTATTCCATAATCCCTGAAAACATAGACGTAATCGTTTAAAGCTATAACTTTATTTAACTTTCCGCGGTCATCGTTAAATTTAAGTCTGCTTGTATTTGATGTTTTCCATTCCATTAAATTATCATTATCTGAATAAACAAGGTCTGCTCGCTCACCTGCAGTTATTGCAAAATATTTGTCATATTGACTGCAAAGTGAAACTATTTCAGGTGCATCTTCATACATATTTGCAATTGAGCCTGTCAAAAGATAAAATCCACAACCCTCTCCAGAAGAAAATACCATAGCGTCATCATCATGAAATCTTGTGTTATTTCCAACTGGTGTTTTTGTGAAAGTTGTTGGTGCATACAAAGTTAAAGGTCTTGTATTAAACAAATCTGCATAGCCAATATGGTTAAGTTCGTTGAAATAAACAACATAATATCTTTTTGCTTTTTTACTGCTGTCATACCATTTGAATGACCAAACAGCATTAACCTGACTTCCGTCTAAAAGCAATTCTTGTTCATCATCTAAATCAACATTATTTGTTGGCATTGCAAGTTTTTTAAAACCATACCCAGTTTTAAGTTCGCCATTGTTTAACTTAAAATTATAAGTTGAGGATACATTTTTTAACTCTTGCATACTTTGGGCTTTTGATGTATTTGCAAAATTGTCAAACAAATCAAATTCAAGAATTTCTTCTTTAGATTCTTTGCTTTTTAGTGGCATGTTGTTGATAATCATAACCACCTCCTACAAGGAATTTTGATATCTCGTTTTTTTCTAGCAAAACTAGATAAACTGTCCTTGAATCTAACCTCCCAAATATCACATTCAACACTTAAATTTTGTAATAGAAAATACTCTCTTGCAACGCCGTATGCATAAATTCGCGTAGGTAAAAGTTCTTCCGCTATCTCATCTTCAACAGATGTGATTTCTTGTGGCAAATAATAATATTTAACCCTTGCAAAACTTGAAAAAATCATAAGATAATCATTAAAACTTTTAAAACGTAAGTTTCGACCAAACTTATCTTTTGCCCAAACAATTGCAATAGGCTTTTTGTTAAACACATTATATTCAACCTTAAAATCCTTTGGATAGACTTCTTGAATTTTTTCTAGTGGAATATATTCACTTGCAACTTGATTTTGAATTAAATCTAAACATTTTAAAAGTGTTTTTACAATGTTATTTTCACTTGTTGAAAGCTCTGTGCCCTTTTGCAATTTTTCAATAATATCTTGATTTCCAGTAAAATCGCACGCAAGAAAAATAATATCTTTTGCTTTCATAATAAAACCTCCTCCAATTTGTTTACCGCCTTTTTAAAATTGTCTTTTGTTAGTTTCAAGTTTTGTTTGTCAATTTCTTCAATAAGTTTTGCTAGATTTTGACTTCGGGTTTTTAATGTGTAATCTAAAGTTCGTGCATCAAGCATGTCAAATGGTAGCGTAAAACAATAAGTGCCACCCATTTGACCTAAAGCGTGAACTTCAAATTTGTTTTTTTCACAGTTAAAAACTATAAAATAACTTTTATCGATTTCTTTTATTCGATGTGAAATAAAATAAACATCATTTTCAATTAAATAATATTTTTTCATTTTTTTCTTCCTTTTTTAACTTAAAACTTGCAAATAAACAAGAAAAAGGCAAAAAGTAAACTTTCTGCCTTTTAGTTTCTATTAATTGCTTCCGGCATTTGTGCTTGGTAAAAATGGGTTTGTAACAGTTGCTTTAATTCCGCAAATTTTTGCTTGAGCAGCTGGTCTATCACAGATAAGTTCGGCATATTTAACCAAAGTTGCACTATAAGTTGCATGTCCTGGGTTTTGTCTTAAAACTCTGCCATCTTCGCCTTCAATCCACTTCCAGTCATCAAGTTCATGTAAAGTGAAGTCGTTAGTGTTAAGAAGGAACATTGTGTCATCGTCAACAAATCTGTCAGCAACAACAGGAATTCCGTTGTGAGTAATTGTTTTAAAGCCACCAGCAAGTTCAGCAATGTCAACATTGCGTCTGTAAGCTGTAAGATATTCTTGATAAGCACGTCTAACTTTGCTTGAGCAAGCGATGAAGTTGATTTGAGAGCCTGTGTTTTCTTCCAAGAAATCTAACGCTTGTTGAATAAGCATGTCTGAAACTTCTTTTGCAGTATTGTCTGTTTGATAAGGTGCAAGCCATGGGTAAACTGTTTTGCTTAAGCCATAGATGCTGTCTTCTGTTGAGAAGAGTTTGCCAAGACCAGAAATTTCTAAGCCTTTTGAACCTTGAACATATAAAACTTGGTTTGCTGCAAGTTCACTTCCAGCATAAAGAGAAGTGTCAAAAGAAAATTTATTGTTTGCACGGTCTACATAAGTAACTTTAATTACTCCTGTATTTTTCTTTGTGTCGCCAGCATAAGCATTTAAAACCATGCCTTCAATTAAGTTTTTAACACTATCACAAGTTACAACTTTAGTTGAAGAATCAACAGCTGAAATTGTTGCAACTTTTCCAGAGCCATCTCCATAAAGCATTCTTCCAAGATTGAAAGAACTAGCCTTTACAAGTCCTTCCATTTCATAAGCAAGAAGGTCAACAAAAGCGCCGATGTTGTTTGCAGAACTTTTGATTGCTTTGTCTGAAATTTCAAGTTGACCATAAAGGTTTTTAAGTGTTGCACGAATTTGTGCATAGTTGTTGCCAGATGCAACTGGAAGTTCGCCAGTTTCTTCTCCAGCACCAACACCACCGTTAATGCCATAAGTTGTCATTTTAACGATTTCTTTACCCATAATATTCTTGTTGCTTCTTTTGATTTGAGCAAGAAGTGGGTTTGCATTTATATTAAGTTGATTTGCAACAACGCCAACATAAACTTCTTTAAGAGCGTTGTCAGCAGTAGAAATTGATACCATAATTTTTCTCCTTTAATTTTTTTGAGTAAAAATTATTGAAACATTCTCTCCATCGCTTTTTTAGCATCAGACAAGGTTGTAGGTGACGAACTTACTGCCTCCGCCACCCTTTGCCCTTGTCCCGAAGTGATTACAATAGGTGCTTGTGCGTTATTAAGAGAATTTATATAATCTTCAATAATTTTATTTCTAACATTTTCATCTGATAGGACATATTTGTCCACTAATTCATCTTTTGCTTTACTAGCACTTTTCACATGGTTTAAAATAACCTTGTTCCAAGCGTTTTCAAAAACATTTGTTGATGTTTCGCCTTGAGATAAAACTTGCGATTTAATCTCGTCAGCATAATTTTTTGCTTCGGCGTTCTTTGAAAGGAACTCGTTTAAACCTTGCTCTATATCTAATTGATTTTCTGTTGGTTTTTCACTTGTTTTATCTTTTTCAAGTTGGCTTAGGCGTTGACATTTCTGAGTGAAAGAGGCTTGCAAACTGTTGTATGCATCAACTAACGCCTGCAAAGATTTAAACTTTCCATAATTTTCTGCTGGCATGGGAGATTCTTCCTTGTCCACGCCCTGCGTTAAACTCTCATCAGTCAAATTGTTTAGAGAGCCCTCTTCACTCACAGCACTATTTTCCACAGCTTCGCCCGAAGCATTTGCCGGTTCCATAAAAGGTTGTTCTCTGTATTCTTCCATAATTTTTCTCCTTTAAATATTTTCTTTTAAATTTTTTTTATGTTCTCTAACATGTTCTAAAAATAGACTTTCAAGTTTAGGGTTCTCTGCTTTGGCTTTGGCGTAATCTTTGCCTAAGATAAATGCCACATGGGTGTTGTAATGAACTTGATTGTCGTCAATCTCATTAACTTTAACGTTGAGTCCGTCAAGCATTTTAAGATTTTCTTCTTCTGCCATATTAAGTTGAAGTTCGCTTAAATCCTGACCACTTTCCCATGTGCCAAGACCAAGCATATCCAAAAACTTGGCTTTAGCACGATTAGATAAAGTTCCATTTTCGTCAAATAAAAGCCCTTTATCTAAAAGTTGGAATAACATTTCTCTACGTTGTGTCAAAGTTTCACCTACTTCATTTTGAGCGTCAATAACAACATCGTCACTTGAAATATCACTTGAAGAGAAATAAAACATTTCAAGCTTGCCATTATCTCCAACAAGACGTGCAAGTCTTGGAAAAACTGCATATTGTTTATATAACCTTAAAATATATTGAGCCATAACTCTGACCGCTGTTTTCAAACTTTCACTTGACATATTAAGCCTTGTTTCATCTTGACCAATTAAAAGTTCAAGAGCAACACCAGATAGATTAGAAGAAATGTAATTGCTATCTAAAATTTCAGTCACACCGCTTATTTTTGAAAATTCGTTTAAAAGCTTGTCTTCTTCATCGCTAAGACCATTCGGAATGTTTTCTGCTGAAAGATATTCAGGCTTGTCAGAACCTTGACGATAAACCAAAACTTTTCCAGGTGCAAGACCTTCATCTTCCAAATTGTCAATATCTACCGAGCCATCTTCAACACTCAAAATTCCAAGAGAAAGTCGATTGATAAACTCGTGCTTGCGATTTTTAACAGCGTTATATGCACGTTGAACAGGAATAAGTCTTTCAATAACGCTTGCCCCCCAGAAAGACCCCGGAGTTGCAAATGAAACCTGTCTGACAAATGGAAAATCTCGCTTTCCGTCATTGCCATTAATAAAAGGAAGGTCACCCTCAAAAACAAGTTTGTCCCCTGCCACTATTTCAAGTCTGCCATTTGGATAGGTCTTGCTTGGTCTAGAATAACGTTCAATAACTAATGCCGAGTTATCATTTGCTTTTTGCGTTATTTTTGTTGCATTAGCATTAAACCCTAGTCCACCATAACCA
The DNA here is from genome assembly GCA_947088415.1 of uncultured Bacillota bacterium. Classification (GTDB taxonomy): domain Bacteria; phylum Bacillota; class Clostridia; order Christensenellales; family UBA1242; genus Caccovivens. The sequence continues at coordinate 21,223 of CAMUGK010000004.1, forward strand.
GAAATAACTGAATTTAAAACATAGGTTTTAATGCCACAACCTTGAACATCAACCCCGTAAATATCTTTAATTTCATCAATTGTGTAGGCTTTTGCATGAATTAAACTTTGACATTCTTCCAAATTTTGCGATGACATATTATCTGGATAAATTTCAAAAGGCGAACATACAGAAATATCTACATCTCCGCTTTTAATTTCTTTTCCATTCTCATCACGACCAATAACTTGTCCTAAAGCGTTGTTCCAAACAACTTTATAAAAACTTGTTCCACAAACTTCACTCCACTTTAATGCCTCGTTTATTTTTTCGCCAATACCCATTTTATTGTAAACTGCAGATAAAATCTTCTTAGCAACTTTTGCAGTTTTAATATCTCGCTCATCGGTAGTTGATGGAATGACCGACATTTTAGGTTTGATTTTAGAAAGTTTTGAAAATCTTATGTCATAAATAGGTGCAATATGATTAAAAACTTCTCTTTCCTGCCAGAAATATTGCTTTTCCCCTTCTTCAACATTTCCACCATAACCAATGTTACAAAATTGATTGCCTATTAAAAAGTTCATATTAACCTGCCATGTGGTATCAAAACTTTTTCTTGCATACGCACGAGCCTCAAAATCTTTAGTTATTTCTTGAACTCGTTGTTCTTCTATTTTTTTCTTTTCACTTTTCATCTTCTTTTAACCTCTTATTTAATTTGAATGGACTTTGTCTGCCTTTTGGCACTTGCAATTGACTTAAGGCTTCAAACATACCTTTGAGACAATCTTGGCAAAAACATAAATCTCTTTTTATAAGTCCTTTTATTGAAAAAGAGTATTCTGCCAAATTGTTGCAACCATAAAAATCGCATTTAACTTTATGAGTGCATTTTGTGATTTCCATCTTCCTCCTCCTTTAAAATATTTAAAAGTCGCTTCTTTTCTTCTTCAAGTTCTTGGTCGCTCATAGAATAGATGCCTTCATAGTCAAAACTATAATACTTTTCAAACATCATCTTGACCGCCGAAATGTCTGGTGCATAGTGCTTTTTGGTAACCTTTTTTTTGCTAAGTTTGCTTTCGCCGTCATCTCCAAGCACATACTCACAAACAACTTCATCTGCATCATAACCTAATGCTTTTTTGAGTAATGCTTTTTTAAGTTTGTCTTCCTCATTCACGCCTTTTCTCCTTTTCAAGAAGTAACTTTGGCATGAGTATAAAGGCAAAATAATAGCTAATTCAACATTTACTGCCAAAAATTTAAAAAAATTTTCAAAAATCCGTCACTTAAAATTTTAGAAATTATACAATGATATTGTAGAGGTCAAAAACATGGAAAACTTTTTACAAATGAAAAATGTCGATTATTTTTATCAAACAAAAGATAACGAAATTCAAGCAATAAACAAATTAGACTTTTCTGTAGCCGAAAACTCTTTTGCCTCACTCGTTGGCCCAAGTGGCTGTGGAAAGACAACAATTCTTTCTCTTATTGCTGGGCTTCTTAAACCCAGCGAGGGCGAAATTACAATTAATGGAGAAGTTGTTGGCAAACATGACGGAAAAGTAGGATATATGTTTCAACGTGACCATTTATTTGAATGGCGAACAATTTGGCAAAACATAACCTTAGGGCTTGAAATACAAAAGAAAAATAAAAACCATGACTCACTACAGCGAGCCGAAGACTTGCTTAAGAAGTATGACCTTTACAACTTCAGGAACAAAAAACCTCGCCAACTTAGTGGCGGAATGAGACAACGTGTAGCATTAATTAGAACATTAATGCTTGAGCCTGCCCTTTTACTTTTAGATGAACCATTTTCAGCGCTTGACTTTCAAACAAGATTGCTTGTTTGTGATGACGTTTATGAGATAATAAAAAAAGAAAAAAAGACAGCACTCTTAGTCAGTCATGACATATCGGAAGCTCTTTCAATGTCAGACCGTATAATTGTGCTTACACATAGACCAGCAAGTGTGAAAGAAATTGTTGAATTAAATTTCAAAGGTAAAACGCCACTAGAAAAACGCGAGGACAGCGAATTTGGAAGGTTTTTTGAACAAATTTGGAGAAGTCTTACCAATGAAAACCAAGAACCACATAAATTACTCGAAAGCACATAAAAATTATGTAAAAGCCTTAAAAAAAGATAAATTTATTGTAATAACATTACAAATATTATGTTTAATAATATTCTTTGGTCTTTGGGAATTGTTTGCTGCAACAGGTATAATCGACCCATTTTTCTTTTCAAGTCCATCACGGATTGCAGTTACACTTGCCGAACTTTTCAGTGGTGGCGAAATCTGGAGTCATATAGGAATAAGTTTAGCGGAAACAATTTTAGGATTTTTGATTGCCACTATTTTGGGTGGAATTATTGCAATTCTTCTTTGGTGGAGCAATCGGGCAAGAAAGGTTGCCGAGCCTTATCTAATTGTTTTAAATTCACTTCCAAAAATCGCCCTTGGACCTATTATTATTTTCTGGGTAGGCTCAGGATTTAGTGCAACGGTTGTGATGTGTGTGCTTATATGCATAATTCTAACTATCATATCACTTCTAAATGCATTTACTTCCTGCGACCAAGACAAGATTTTGCTTATGCAATCAATGCACGCAAGCAAATTTCAAATTCTAAGAAAACTTATATTGCCAAGTGCAATTCCAGAGTTCATCTCAGTGTTAAAAATTAATGTTGGAATGAGCATGATTGGCACTGTTATGGGAGAATATCTTTCGTCAAGTGCAGGGCTTGGGTATTTAATAAATTACGGCAAAAGTATGCTAAACCTAGACCTTGTCATGACCAGCATTTTCATTCTTTGCATTCTTGCGGGAGGAATGTATGCACTTGTAAGCCTTTTTGAAAAGAGGCATACAAAATAAATCGCCAAGTAAAAATATGCCTAAAACGCTTGTAAGTGGATAGAGTTTTGATACAATAAAACCAAAACCTATCAAACTTAAAAGAAAAGGTAAAACAACACTCACTAACAAAAGAAAAATTTTAGATTTAAGCACCCCTCTCAAACTACTAGAAATAGAATATACTAAAGAAAAAAGTGTTGTCGAACAACCTATCATCATGACAAAACTCATAATAACTTTTTGAGTTCCACTCATAAGATAAAGTAGTGGCATTTCTTGACTAAACGCGAAAGAATTTTGTAGTAAAACAATATTAGCAAATAATAGAATAGCAAAAAGTGCAAGTGCAGAGAAAAAACTCACTTGCATTTTTTGCCTGTTATTCAAATCTTTTGAAAAACTTGAAATCACAACTGCCGAATTTGATGTGTTTAAAATAACATACAAAAAACAAAAGAAAATGCTGTAAGGGTAAAACCCACCTTTAAACAACCCGCCAGTTTTAAGTGTAAAAAGAGAAATAAGATTTGTTATCATAAAAATCACCATAATTGGCACTAAAAAAAGATTGAGTTTTTCTAAAACAGAAACCCCTTTAAGACAAATTCTTATTGAAAATAAAAGAACAATCCCTAAAATAATAAATCTTAAAATAATATTTAAGGAAGAAATTAAATCGACAATGCCTGCAAACATTGCGGCAGATAAAATTAAACAGACAATTAAATTTAAAAAATTTGCATACTTAGATTTTTGTAGCCTTTTAGTTGCATCACCTGCAAACTTTAAAAAATAATAAAATAATCCCCAAAATAATAAAAATGCCAAGAATATGCAAACAAAACTGGCTTTGCCAAAACGAGAAAAGAAAACTACAATTTCCTTTCCGCTTAAAAACCCAGAGCCAATAACCGTTCCCACAATAACCATAAAGGTCATTAAAGGCTTATTGCCTACAAGTTTTGACCAAAACCCACTTAAAAAACCTTTCATCAATACAATTTATTAAAAAGGAGACCTACTTATGAAACTAAACACAAATTATGTTGAAGCAGAGTGCTTTGACTTCCATAGAAAACCTTGTGGCTGTCCACCTCCACGACCTAAACCTTGTGGTTGTGATAACATTTGGACTAACCCATGGTTTAACCCACAATCCTGCTTTCCGCACCCACAACCACCATGTTTTCCACAGTTTCCGCCACAACAACCCTGCTTTCCAGGGTTTCCTTGCCAGCCAGACTTTTGTCAACAACCTTGTATGCCAAGTTGTGGCTGTATAAACTTTGCAATCCCACTTTCCTTTCTCTATCTCTATGCAGGCTATATGATTGGAAATAATAAAAAAGATTGTTAACATAAGATCCTTCGACTGCGTTTCACTCCACTCAGAATGACAGCCGATGGCTGTTTCTATAACACTTTAATAGTCGCCCAGCACTTGGGCTGGTTGTCATTCTGAGGCAATCGAAGTTCCCCTAAAGTGCTTGTCACTTTTGGGGTGATAAAGTCGAGAAATCTCGGGGCATTACACTCAGAATGAGAAATATTATATCCCTTTCCATTCTTCAAGTTTTTCTCTTAAAAACTCAAAGGTCTGCGAATAAGTTTTATCATCCAACAAATCGCACCCTGCGTCTTTCAAAATTTCAACTGGCTTTTTACTGCAACCAGCAGAAAGAAATTTACCAATATATTTTTCTCTTTCCCCTTTCTCACCTGCCGACAATCTGCTTGCAAAGTTCAAGGCACAAATAAGCCCAATTGCATATTTGTAAACATAAAAAGCCGAGAAGAAATGTGGTATTCTTGCCCATTCATATTTAACTTCATCGAGTAATTTAACTTTCTTGCCAAAATAATCTTTGTTTAAATTGTAATAAACTTCACAAAGCCTATCTTTTGAAAGTGAGTCGCCCTTTTCATGAATGGCATGCACTCTTTCTTCAAATTCGGCAAACATGGTTTGACGGAAGATTGTAGATTTAACGCTATCAAAAAGCTTGTTGTAAAGTTCGCCCTTTTCTTGTGTAGTTTTTGCTTGAGAAAGAAGATAATTTAAAAGCAACATTTCATTTGTTGTGCTGGCAACTTCGGCAACAAAAATTGTATACCCACTTTTTTCTCTATCTTGATTTTTGTCAGAATAATAGCTGTGCATTGCATGACCAAGTTCATGTGCAAGAGTGAACACATCTTCAAGTCCAAAATTAAAGTTGGTTAAGACAAATGGATGATAACCATAAATTGCAGTTTCAAATGCGCCAGAACGTTTGTTTTTATTTGGAAAAACGTCAATCCAATTTTCGTCTTTTGCCCTTTGGATTAATGAAACATACTCTTCGCCAAGTGGAGCAACCGCTTTTTTAATGAGTTCAACCGCTTGTTCATAAGTGTATTTCTTTTTGCTCTCTTTGGTAATATTTGCATAAGTGTCATAATTCCAAAAATCTTTTAAATCCAATTTTTGTCTTTTAAGTTCAAAAAAGTCAAATAAAATTGGCAATGCTTTTCTAACATTTTCAATTAAAAGCGGATAAACCCTTTCGTCAACCTTTTCAAGTTGCATTGAGCGTGACATTGCAGATTTATATTTATATTCTTTTGCAAAAAAACAATCTTCTTTAACACTGTTAATGTAATTGGCAGATAAGGTGTTGATAAACTTGCCATAAGTGCCATGCAAAGTTTTTAAAGTGTTTTTTCGCAAGCACCTATCTCCACTTTCTAGATAGGTTGAAGAAACTGCTTGATTAAGTTCATGCTTTTTGCCTTTTTCGTCTTCAACATCGTCAAAAGTCATGTCAACATCGCTTAGTTTTTCCATTATGCCATCATTAGCACCTAAAAAGTCAGCACCCGCCAAAAATTTATCAACCGCGTCAGCAAGTTGGTGCTTTTTCTCATCTTTCAAATTTTCTAAATAAATTCTCCAACTGTTAAAACGTTTGTCTTTAAGTAGCTCGTTAATTTTGGAAATTGACAATTTTTTAAATTTTTGGTCAATAAACAAGGCTTTTTGATTGTATTCAATCATAATTTTTTGAAGTTTATCAGCCATTTCATCATACTTAGATAAACTTAAATCTTCACAAGATTTAAGATGAACAAACATTGAAATTGGGTCTAAAAGCACAGATAATTCTTCTTGTAATTTTAAACACTTTAAAAGTCCATCGTCACTATCTAACTTGCCCTTAAGTGCATATAGTTTTTCCATAAATTTTTGCACTTCATCGCATTTGTCTTTAAAATTTTCTTCGGTTACACCAAAACAACTTAAGTCCCATTTGAATTTGTCATCAATTTCATTTCTAGTTTTCATAAAATCTCCTTTGAAAATATTATACTATTTTCTTTCATATAAAACAAATAAAAAGAGTAAGAAAATTATCTATAAAAATAAAGCATTTGAAATCTTTGTCAAAAAGATAAAAATGCTTTTTCAATATTTCTTAGCCATGCAACATTTGGTTGCTTTTTCTTGTAAAGAAAAGTAAGTCAATTATCTTATAAAATATTTATCTAGATAAAAATCTTTCCAAGGCTTTTTGCTGTCGTCTGGCTTTGCCATGAAAACAAGTTTTTCTTTTGAAACTGGATGAGTAAATTCAAGCTTTCCAGCCCAAAGCCCTAAGTTTGATGTCGATTTTGTCTTTTCTTTGCCATATTTGTTGTCGCCTAGTAATGGACAATTTATACCCGCCATTTGAACACGAATTTGGTGACTTCTGCCAGTTATAATTTTAACTTCTAGCAGCGAAGTTTCGCCATTTGTCTGTAAAACTTTGTAACTAAGTTCGGCTTTTTTGGCATCACTTGATCCCATTGTAACAATCTTAACAAGGTTTTCTTTCTCGTCCTTTTTGAGATAGTTAATTAAAGTTCCGCTTTTATCTTTAGGACAACCTTTGCAAATTGCAAAATATGTTTTCTCCATCTTGTGGTCACGAATTTGCTCACTAAGCCTTGACGCCGACTTGGAATTGCGTGCAAAAACCATTATGCCACCAGTAGGCCTATCAAGCCTATGCACAAGTCCAATAAAGACCTCGCCTGGCTTTTGATATTTTTCTTTAACATATTCCTTAACACAAGTCAACAAATCCATGTCTCCGCTTTCATCTTCCTGCGAAGGCATATTTTGAGGCTTAATCACAACCACAATATGATTATCTTCATATAAAACATTCAACTTTTCTTCCATATTTTATCCTTTTATTTTTGTTGCCACAATGATCATAAGGCCATAGGCATAAATAGTTGCATTTTGATTGTCCTTTACTATATTACTTTTCGCAATGTTAAATCCTGATTCAATTAAAAGTTTTTCAACTTTTTCAGGCAACATGTAATTATAATAAATTTTCAAGGTCTCATCAAACTCTTCTGCCAAAACTTGTTCACCTTGTTCTTTTGGTATTTCTTGTAAAATACAAATTTTACCATCGTCACATAAAATTTTGTGAAACTTTTTTAATATTTTTTGCAAATCATTGTCTGGTATATGAAAAAGCACATTCTTAACAAAAACTCCATCAAATTTTTGCTTTGTTTCAAAATCACACAAATCACTTTCAATAAATTTTAAAGTTGGATAATTTTGCATTGCAACCGAAAGCAATCTTTTAGAAAAATCTACACCGACAACATCAAGGCCTTGTTTATCAAAATAATCTGTAAAAATTCCATGTCCACAACCTGCATCCAAGAGACTCTTCCCTTTAAGAGCTTTCAAAAATTCATCAACATATGGTTTATAAAAATCTGTTTCTGAACAATTCTTTACATATATTTCAGCAATTGCATCATAATCTTGTTTAACCATTTCTCTTTTTTGATTGTTAGTATAATTCATTAAAAACCCCTTTATTATTTTGCTTACTTTTTTAAAGTAAGTCGTTTGGGAGAGTTTGAGAGGAATCGAAAGCCTCTCAACGCTTTTGAATACTTTTCACGCTGAAAAGTATTTCAATCCTCTAGCCCCACAAGGGAGGATTGTTCCGTCTTCGCATGGCAAGCCAATTTCGTCTGCGTCAATGTTGGAATAGCCAAAGTTAAGCCCCAAAACATTTGTCAAAACCCCTGGTTGCAAACCTGTGGTGTAAGAACTGATAAGCACAAATAATGGCTTGTCAGATAAAACTTCTTTGCAAAGCGAAACAAAATCGAAAAGGTTGTCTTCAAGCTTCCAAGTTTCACCACTTGTGCCACGTCCATAACTTGGCGGGTCCATAATAATTGCGTCATATTTATTGCCACGACGAATTTCTCGCTCAATAAACTTTTTGCAGTCATCAACAATAAAGCGTATACTGTCAATGTTGTTAAGTTTGGCATTTTCCTTTGCCCGTTCAACCATGCCCTTGCTTGCATCAACGTGCGTAACCTTTGCCCCCGCTTTTGCACACACAACCGAAGCCCCACCAGTGTAAGCAAATAGGTTTAAAACCTTTATTTCTCGTTTTGCATTCTTGATTAATTTGGTCATATCAGCCCAATTGACTGCTTGTTCAGGGAAAAGTCCAGTGTGTTTAAACCCCATAGGTTTGATAGAAAATTTAAAGTTTTGCCAAGAGATAATCCATTCTTCAGGAATTATGTTGATATATTTCCAATAACCGCCACCAGTAGACTCACGTTTATAATGTGCATCAAGACCTTTAGCCTTAGACAAATCGCATTTTGCATGCCAAATAACTTGAGGGTCAGGACGAAGCAGAATTATGTTCCCCCACTTTTCCAACTTTTCGCCGTCGCCAGTCGCTAAAACTTTATAATCAGTCCAATTTTCCGCTAATTTCATTAAAATTTCCTTTTCTAAAGATATTTTAGCAAAAATTTAATAAAAAAGCAATAAAAAAGTGCCATTAGGCACTCTTTTTTTAATATTGTTATAAAAAGTTACCTTAAGTATTTATTCATCCCTAAATTCAAGAATATTGTTTGGATATTCTTGGACCAAGCGTTCAAAAACTTTAAATATAATATTAAATTCATAATCATTATAATTATTTTCTTCTTTTATTTTTTCTTTGTCAAAATACAATAAAATAATCTTAATATCTATTTTTTCATAGGCATATGAACACAACAAAAATTCCCATAAAATGTCTGGACTATAATCAAAACAAGTTGTATCATAATAATCTTCTGTTTCAGCGTCACCAAATTTTGTCGCCATATCAAGATACATTTCTTTATAATTTTTATATTCATTTTTATTAAAAACAAATTCTTTCATTTCCCTTCACTTCCTTTTATTTGATAAACAATCACTTCACCATCAAGATGCGTGGGAGAATAGTGTGTTATTCTTCATCTCTAAATTCAAGAATATTGTTTGGGTATTCTTGAACAAAATCTTCGAATACATTAATTGCTATGTTATACTTGTAATCATCATAATTCTTTTGTTCCTTTATCTTTTCTTTATCGAACCCGATGAAAACATATTTATTGAAATCTTCATCACAATATCCTAAAAACTCCCATAACAAATCTGCACTATAACCTAAATCTTCATATTTTCCTCGCCAATCTATAAATCTTTCCTTTTCTAATTGAATACACAAATCATGATAAAAATCTTTATGTGATATATAATTTTTTCTGTTAAAAATAATTTCTTTCATTTGTCATTTTCCATTTTAAACTCTAACTTATTATTTGGATATTTTTGTGTAAATTCTTCAAATATTTCAAGAATCATTTTATATTTGTAATCATTATAATTTTTTTCTTCTTTAATTTTTTCTTTGTCAAAATTTAAGAAAATATATTTTATCGCTTCATCATAATAACCCATCAAGAATTCCCATAAACGATCTGCACTATAATGCAAATCTTCACAATCTTCAAATTCAATATTATGTTTTCCGTCCAGTTCTTTATATATTTGCTTATAAAAGTCTTCATAACTTTTATAATTTTTTCTGTTAAAAATAATTTCTTTCATTTTTTTCACTCCCTTTTATTTGAAATACAATAACATTACCTTCAAGATGAGTTGGAGAATAGAGTGTTATTCTTCAGTTCTAAATTCAAGCACATTATTTGGATATTCTTTAACAAAACGCTCAAAAATTCTTATAACCATATTATATTCATAATCATCATAATTTTTTTCTTCTTTTATTTTCTCTTTATCAAAACCTATAAAAATATATTTGTTTGAATCTTCATCATAGCATGGCAAAAACTCTTCTAAAAAATCAATATTATAATGTAAATCATTACAATCTTCAAATTCTAAATTGTTTTTCCCATCTAATTCGTTATAGATTTGCGTGTAAAAATCTTTATAACTTTTATAATGTTTTCTATCAAAAATTATTTCTTTCATTTTACTTTTCACTCCCTTTTATTTGATATACTACTACATTGCCTTCAAGATGCGTCGGAGAATAAAACATTAGCCCATCATTTGAATAATAAAATCTTAAATTATTACGTTTTCCACCTTCATAATCGATATCACAGTGATACCAGTTTCTTCCTTCTTTCTCAGGTAAAATATGTTTGTTGTTATTATAAATATCTCCGCCTATCAATTTTCCTGGTGCCTTACCCGAAAGTGTATTTTTCTCTTTTCTCCAACCATAAACCTCTCTTGCT
>CAMUGK010000005.1 GCA_947088415.1 uncultured Bacillota bacterium
TGAAGAAATAAAGAAAGTAGTTGAACCTGGTGATATTGTTTTATCTATAGGTGCAGGAAATGTAACTCATCTTGCAGACTATTTTGAAGATATAAAAAAATAAATACTAAATTATAATAGCCAAAAACGACAACAGTGTTGTCGTTTTTTTATTTATTAAATAAATCAAAATTTTCAAGCATTTATTTGACTATTTTTCTGTGAATATATATAATTAAATATATTTAAAAAATATTTTTTAATTAGTTATTTTAAGTTTATTTTTGTAAGTTTTTACAAATATTAAACAAGGAGGAATAGATGAAAAGATTTTGGGTCGCTTTGGTTTCTATTTTTATATTTTTAGGAGGAGTTGCTTTCACTGCTTGCGGTGAGAGAAATTTGTCGCTCGATATTGACAAGTCAAGCATTTCAATTTCACTTGATGATGTCAATGATTATGAAAAAATTGTTTATGCAAAAGTGGATGGAATTGACAAAGGAGAAGTTTTGGCTAAGTCAAACGACGAAGGTGTTGTCAATGCGTCTAGTGCATACAATTCAAGCCTTGGTCAAAATGTAATCACAATTTCTATTCCACGTGATGAAAACAACAATTGGAAAGGTAAGGAAGGTTCAACTCAAATTGTTGTAACATCAAAAGATGACTCAAGTGTTAAAAAGACAATTTCGGTTAATGTTTTCAGTGACATTCAAGGAATGAGTGAAAAGACTACAGGCTTTGACAAAGATAATGACCCACGCTTTGCTGTTAGAGGCGACAGTGTTGAATTAAATTTTAATGACCTTATTTCAATTTCACAAGACACAAGACCAGAATGCCGAAAAGATGTTTCTTGGCAAGTTGCTGGTGGCACAATTGGTGCAAGAGTTGAAGCCGGCAACAAATTAATTCTTGACTCTAACTTCAGAGGTGAAATTGACCCAAAAGATAATTTTGAATATATCACGGTTGTTGCAACTTCAGTTTACAACCCTTCGATTTCAACAAATGTCAAACTTAGAGTTTTAAATAAAATCGACATAAACTCAGTTTCAATTACATATTCTCAAACTTCATCAGGTTTTAATCCATTGCCAGATGAGGCCATTCAAATTGTGCCAAATGTTTCAAATGATGAAAGTGATGGCTATCTTCGTTTGACTTTTAAAGGAAGCAATCTTTTAGATGTAAATCCAATAATTGACGGCGACACAATTCAAGGTGTGGATGAAAACGGAAGAATAACATACTATCAAATTTTAAAAGCTGAAAGAAACGGTTTCCCAGAATATGATGCAATAAATGAAGAATATGTTTATACTTACAGAATTTTTGCACTTGACCAATATCTCGATGATGTTAATGGAAACATTGAACAGGTGTCAGACCCTGTTATTAATGGCGACAGCAAGATTGCGTTTAATATCAAATATAGCGGTTATGGCTATGGGGTAAACAGCCAAATTGTAAATGTTGGCGTTTATGAAAAAATTAACAAATTGGTTGTAAATCGTGGTGGCAACGATGCAACAAGCGGAAATGGTCATACAATTTATACATCTTACTCAAATAGATATGGCGAACCTTTTGTTGTTTCTCTTCTTCCAACAACCGTTGTTAATAAAACAGGAAGATTTACAATAAAGGTTTCATATGACATCAATGACGCTGGTTTTGGTGCTCCAAATTTAATCAATGAAAACACACTTTTTGTTTACTATCGCACACGACAAGGCTATAGTGAAGCACTTGCCTTGAGAGAAACTGGCGACAATCAAACTTATGAACTTGTAAACCCAATCCCAGCTGGCGTTAGTGAAGTTTTCTTTGTTGCAAACGACGCAAATGTTAAAAACCCAATTAGAAATGTCGAAGTTACATTCACTGCGTTAGATAACCCAGATTTTCCTGATGCAAGCAAGACAATCAAGTTAAATCTTTATCAATCAGCGTCTTCACTCACTTTTGCAAATGAAAGTGAATTGCAAGTGACAGCACCAACTGCCGAAGACAGCCCAAAAGAAATTTTAAAAGAACTTATTCTTTCAGGGCAAACAACTCTTCAAGGCTTAACCGCTCAAAGTGTAGGCGAAGGATTTAGTGTTGAAATTTTAAAGGATGCTGGCACTTTCCGTGTAGGCGATGACAACAACAGTATAATTTTTACCGTTAAATTGACAATTTCAGGTGTTGGTTATACAACAGTTGGAGAGAGTTATTATTTTATTAAACACGAAAATGGAAGAGAAAGCAATCACTTCTCAGTTTCACTTTTCCTTCCTTTAACAGATGCAAGAATTCAATATTTTGCAGACACTGCTTTTGAGGGAACTGATTATGAAGAGATTATTGATGAAAGAGATTATGTCAATAGTTATTCTTACAACAATCAAATCTTTGTTTTAAAAGATAATATATTAATTCCACAAACACAAAATCTTTCTTCAAGCCTTAGTGAACTTCTTGTTCGCACATCAAGCACAATAAAGTTTAATGTTTCAACAAATCCTGCTGGTGGCAGATTTGCAAAAGCAACTGCTCAATTTAGATTTTTTGACAGAACTGAAAAAAATAAAGATTTGTTTGATAATCTTTCTCTTGACAATCCAACTTCTCTTGCAAGGCTTTTAAATGACGCTCTAAGAACAAGTGTATATCTTTCTTTCAGTGCAAATGGGACTCTTAACACAACCGAACTTGCAGGCTCTACTTATATGCTTGCTATGTTCTCTGGTTTGGATGAAAACGCCAATCCTATAACTTTGGTTAGAATAATCAAAATTCAAACTAATGTAGTTATGGGCGTGATGACAACTTCAAGTCGCATGGTTACTGTTTATGCTAATGATTCTGTAAATGATGATGCTTCTTCAACACAAAAACTTTCAGTTAAACATGTTTCAATATCTCTTGGCGAACGTCTTGTTGAACCTGTAACTTTTGCAGACTTTGCAAATTTCAAATTTACTTCTTCTGGAATGAAAGAGCCAAAGATTAACACGGCAAATATCATATCTTGGGAAAATGGATTATACAACATTACCAATGTTCATATTGATGGAAAGATTTTAAGTTTCGACCTTACTGGTTTGACAACAAATGGCAATCCAATTCTTACTGATGACCTTATTATCACATATTCTCATGAGCGTGTTTATCGAACAATAGTTTTGAACGTTGAAATTTTGAATGCAGACAGAATCGAAAGCGTTGAATGGCGTAACAGTGATGAAAATGGATTATATTTTGAAAAGAATCTATCCAATCAATCTGCTTTGTTAGTATTTTCAACATCGCCAACAAACGCAAAAGATAAATCACTCAAGTTTTTTGTAACAACAAAAAATGGCACTCCTGCAAACTTTGTCAGCGTCAAAGATATAGACGGAAGAGGACAAGTTTATGTAGACCCATCACAAGGGGCAAGCGGTTATATTTATGTTCTTCCAAACGATTCTTTCAATAGCAATTATATCAAATATTACTATAAAGGTTTGGATGGAAAGGAATTAAGTAATAGTTTGTTAGTTTCTAAAATTGGTGAGCCAAAAGATGAAAATGGCTCTTGGTTTGATTATCTTGCTCAAAATGCTTACTTTAAGACTAACAATAAAGATGAAAAAGGCAACCCAATTACAGTTGGCTTTGATAAAATCATGGTTAGAATTCCTGTCACAATCGCCGATGGCGAAGGTTGGGACACAGCTTATAGATTAATTCATGCCCAAGATTTTACAAAAATTCAAAACCGCCCAACAAGTTACTTTACTGTAATGAACAGCGTAACTCTTTCAAACTGGACGGGTGCAGATTTCTTTGGTGGCATTCAAGGCTTGACGGGCAATGAAACAATCACTTTAGATGGCAATTCAACAAGTTTTGTTAATACTTTAAACAAACCAAGCAAAATTGATGAAAATAACAAAGGCGGAATTAGAAACATTAAGTTTGCAGGTCAAGTTTATGGCAATGGCTTTGTTGCAAATCAAAATGATAATATTATAGATAATGTAACAGTTGATGTTTATATTAAAGGCAATAATGTTTCTTCTTCAATCGTAAATTATACTGGAGAATTTGCCGGCGGTCTTGTTGGAATAAACAATGGCGAAATTTTGAACAGTGGTGCATTAGGCGTAAGCATTGTTAAAGCCGCATCAAATGCCCAAGAAAACACCTATGTTGGTGGTTTGGCAGGTCAACTTAACGCCAGTGGAAAGATAGAAAACACTAGATTTGAAATTTACACTTTTAAAAATTTAGAAGAAAAGATTTACTACAATACTCTTAATGGCACTTATGTTGGCGGACTTTTAGGTTTTGCCAATGGTGGAAGTGTAAGCCTTTCTTATGCCTATGATTATTCAATGATTGAAAATGAAGATAAAACAAATTGCAATCTTATTGGCGCAAACAAGGGTGGATTTATTGGTTATCTCAATGCTTCAACTTCTTTTGACCAAGTTTTTTCGGTAGTAAATCACAATAAGGCTTTTGGCAGTGCGAATGCAGAAAAGACTGCAGAAGACAAATTTGTTGCACAACTTGCTCTTTCAGACGCATATTTGAGTTATTATAAAGAGAATGTTTATACTTCTTTGTTTACTTCTGATGGTGGTTTTGAAGAAAAGTATAATAATCAAATTAATGCTTCTGTCAATAGTGAAAACTGGCTTTACTCAGGCAGCGAAAATTATTTAAGCTATGTTAATGGCGATGGCGACCAACAACATCAACATCTCAAAAATATTTATCAAGAAAGACCACTTTCTCAAGAGGAAGTTTTAGACTCTAAAATAAATAAGTCTGTTAAAGACAATAGATATTATCAATCTATTAATGTGGACAAAGATAATGCAGTGTTATTCTTCTATGACACAATGGCAGAACAAGAAAGCTTGTATAGTCAAGAACGTGAAGCACTTGCAAGTTACAACAGAATTTCACTTGAAAACTTGTTTGGCGAAAATGCTGAAAACCTTATTTTGACAAGTTCAGACCTAAATACTGTTGAAACAACAAATGGCGTTTTAACAATCAAACGCACAGGCGACGTAATCCTTACAGTAAGCTCTCGACAAAATTATGCTATTGTTCATAAAATTAATGTTTCTGTAGTTTATGCTTTAAGCAATATTAAAGCAAGAGTTGTTACAAACAGCCTAACTCAATCACTTGAAAACGGTGGCACTCAAAACCTTCAAAAAGAGCAAAATTTGTTTGTTCAATACAATTTACAAAACCAAGAAATGTATTTGGGTGTAACAAGTCTAGTGCCTTTTACAATGAAATCTAACAACAGCCCAAGCACTGAAAAATTTGGGAATGTTATAACTTTAAAAACTGGTGAAAATAATCTACCAGTTTCAAATCTTGCAGGCAATGGTTTAACATTGCAGACAAACAAAAATACTGCTGTAGAAAGCATGATAAGCACTTTTGTAACTTTAGATGTGTTTAACGGAAAAGCAGCTTATCAAAATGCAATCAGAGAAAACTTCCAACACAACTTTACATTAAGTTTGTTTGAGGGTGCAATCACACTTTCTCTTTCTGAAAAAGTTTTGCCTATTACACCTAATCAAACTGGTGTATTAGATGTTGCTCTTACAACAAATAATATAGATGATTATATTGGTGTTGAAATTTCTTATGATGGCAAAACCTTAACTTCTTCAGGTTCGGAAAAGGGACGTATTGAATTTAGTTATGCAGGGGAAGTTCGTCTTATTGCAACAATTGCAGATTTGACGGATAAACCTATTGAGCCAAGCGATTCTGGAAGATACATCTTAAACTTTAGAATTAACTTTGCTGTTGCTGATAGTTATAAACTTAAAGTTTCAGATACTCAAGATTATCAAGTTAATGTTTATTCCTTCTCAAAAGTAAAAAGTCAAGAGTTTACTTTGCAAGTAGACAAACAAGACTTTACAAATCTTGACATGCGTGTTTATTCAACACAAGGTGTTTATGTTGGTGGCGGTGTTACAACTTATTCTCTTGGCGAAGCAGTAACTGTGCTTAAACCAGGGGACAGCGCTCTTGTTTCAGTCAATGTCAACCCAGCATATGCATATTTTGATTATTTCACAATGACTGTTGATGGTGGGGCAACTGTAAATGCAGTAAGTCTTGGCTATATGACAAATTATCGTGATTTCCAAGATAAGTTTATTGACGGAAGTTATGCAACCATCACAGGCGGCGTAATTGTAGATCAAAGACCAGACCTTAGTGAAGAAAATCCTAGAGTTGTGTTTAGACTTTGGATTAACCCTAACGTAAATTATGATGCAACACTTAAACTTACAATTTCATTCTTTAAAAATGGTCAAGAAAAACCACTAGATTATGCAAACAGATATATTTCAATAAGCTATTTGCAAGAGCCAAAACTTTATGTTGACGGTCAAGAAAACAATGTGCTTCTTGCAAGGGGAACAACAGTTCCTGTTGTGGTTGAAGTTGACCAAGATCAAACTATAGATATTTCTTCAGCCTCAATTTCAAATGTTGAAGATGGTGTTCAATTATCAAGAAATTGGGTGGAAGAAAGCAAAAATGGAAGAAAAACTTATACATCTTCTCTTACAGCTAATTTAACTTCAAGCTTAAAGGAAGGGGCTTCAGAATTCTATCTTACTGTCAGAGTTTCAAGAGTTATCAATGGTGTAACCGAATGGAAGAGTGCAGAGGCAAACATTAAACTTGTTAATTTCACGATTGACCCTGAAAACCTTATTTTACCAGATGAAGTTGACAATAATTTTGTCACATATATTGGCATTCCAAAAGTTCTTTCTTTCAACTATTCATTTAACCCAGAAAGTTATACTTATGACAAAAACAATATAGAAGCGGTAAACAAAGCCGAAGAACTGAGAGTTTTAAGAAATGAGTTTAATAGAACAAATTTCTATAATGCCGAAGAAAGTATAAATTACTCAATCAACTATAAATATAAACTAAATGAGCAAGGAAAGCCTGTTTATGATAATGGACGAAAGGTTCTTGAACAAATTCCTGTTTGGGAAAGACTTTCTTATTGGTCAAATACTCAAAATTCTTGGGTAAGCATTTATAATACTCAAACAAAGACATTTAATCAAGTTGCAGGATATTTTGATTTTGTAATTGAAAATCCAGTTAAAGATGAAAATGGCAGAGTTATTGATGGAAACCTTACAGTCGCAGGGGTTGGACTTACAAACTCTTCAATGAGATTTAAACTTCAAACACTTATTCAAAATGGTTCGGAAGCCAATAGTATTGCAGTTAAAGATTATATATTCACAATGGAAGTTAAACCACATTCAAGTGAAGACCTTCCACTTATAATTAGAAATGAAACAGACTTCTTGGCATTAGACCCAGCAAATGCAGGTGAAGCTATGTCAAATGCCGAACCACAAGATTATATTTTGACAAATGATATTGTTCTTTCTGAATATACACCATTCTCAACCAACCTTATCAGAAGTTTGGACGGAAATGGTTATACAATCTATATTAATAGCTTTGATTTAGATGCCGACCCAATTGGCGGAATGCTTAGCCTTGCACTTTTCAATCAAGTTAAGGCAGGCACAACCTTGAAAAATATTCGTGTTAATATTTATAATGGTGGTCAAATTGATGTTAATGTTTCTAAATACACAAACGGTGCTCAAATTGCAGGTTTTGCAATAGAAAATGAAAATGGCGGAATAATTACAAACTGCGAAGTTGTGGCATATTTCCTTGAAAAGAAAACACTTTCAAAAGTTTCTAATCCGGGAATTAATGTTCGCTTTGTAAAAGCACTTGGCGATGAAACTGAACTTGAAATGAAAGAAGGCGTTTCTTGGGCAGGCTCTCGCGTTGCAGGCTTTGTGCTTGACAATCGTGGAAATATCACAAATTCACGTGTTGGCGGAAGACAAATCACAAGAATAACTGAAAGAGTTGCAAACCTTGCATCAAGCGTTGTTCAAGAACTTCCTGAATTTAATATTTCAGCACAAGGCAACATGGCAGGTTTTGTATTGAACAACACAAAAGCAATTTCAAGTTGTTATGTTCAAAACCTTGGCATGACAAACAATTCTCAACATAGAGATAAATATCTTGCTGGTTTTGTAGGTCAAAACTCAGGCAAAATCTTATCATCTTATGTTGAAGGTGTAAAAGAAGAAAATCAAACAGATTCGTTCTGTAATCAAGGTTCAACAATTTCATCTTCAATAGGTGTTATTGCAGGCTTTGTTTATGAAAATAGTAATGAAATAAATAATAGTTATTCTAATATATTATTATCTAATAATAGAGCAGATAATTATATCTCTCTTGCAGCAGGCTTTATTTATCACAACCAAATTGGTGGAAATGTTGAAAATTGCTATTCAGCATCTCAAATTACTGCACTTAAATATTCACAAATGAACTTCTCGGGTGTTTCTTATGAAGGAAAACCACTTAATGAAGGTAACGCATTTGTAAATTGTTATTACTATAGCAGCAGTTATTATGGCTCAAATTCGGCAACGGAAGAAGCCTATGAAACAGGCGTTACAAAACTTACAGACGTTACAAATCAAAACTACTTTTATGGTTTTGCATTTGCAGAAAACGCACTTTCTCGTGATGGCGTTTGGTATATTGACCCTAATGGTGGCGTTAAACTTGTTGAGCCAAACATCATTGCAATTTCTCACAGATATGAAGTTGCAATTGACAAAGTAAATGAACATGGCAAAACTTATGAACTTCCTTATGCAAGGGTTGAAACTGCTGATGAAGATCAACCTATCAACACAGCATATGGTTCAAAAGATAACCCAATAATAATTAGAACTGCACAAGAATTCAATTCTGTTATGGGTGGCTCGA
The DNA here is from genome assembly GCA_947088415.1 of uncultured Bacillota bacterium. Taxonomy (GTDB): domain Bacteria; phylum Bacillota; class Clostridia; order Christensenellales; family UBA1242; genus Caccovivens. The sequence goes on from CAMUGK010000005.1 coordinate 8,855, forward strand.
CATATCCAGACATTGAAGCGAATTTCAGAAATGGCGACATTACTGGAACATATAGGCTAGTTGACGATATCAATCTTGGAAGTCTTCCAGTTGATGAAAGTGGAGCGGTTAATCTTTCAAGTATTTCTCGTTCTTTCACTGGCAAATTCTACGGAAATGGTTTTTCAATCAACAACATTTCAATCAATACTAAAGATAAACGCTTTACCTTTGGTATGTTTGGAAGCATTGAAAATGCCACAATGTTCAACTTTAATCTTTCAATCAATCAAGTTGTCAACAACCAAGCAGCAGTTGTTGGCTCGCTTGCAGGCATTGCAAATAATGCTAAACTTGTCAACATCAACATTACAAACAATGAGGGGGCAAGAATTGAAGGCTCTAACTTTGTTGGTGGCATGCTTGGCATGGCATTTGGAAATACATCAATCAAAAATGTTACAATTGCAGATGCAAATGTTTTGGCAAAGAGATATGAAGAAGATTCAAATTATCAAGTAAATGAAAACGATAGCGCAATATTTACACATGACAAAATGGTTGAATGGCGTGATGAATTTTATGCTTCAACAACAAAAGTAAAACTTACAACCACAAAATTGTCACAAGACAAACTAAATTCACTTTACAATTATATCGATTCAAGGTCATATTCTTATGCTGGTGGTCTTGTGGGATATGCCGATGTATTTGGCGTTGGCGAAAATCCAGTTTATCAATATGCCAAAAAGACAATCTTAAAAGATTACAGCATTTCGACATTAAGGGCTTCAGGCGTTATTAATGTCAAAGCACAAGTTGCAGGTGGCTTGTTTGGCTTCCAAGGCGTTAATTCAAAAATTATGGACGCAGGTGTAACTTTTGCAGGCAATCAAACTTCAAACAATTCACATATTGTTGCAACTAAATTCTATGCAGGTGGCGTTGTTGGTCAAGCAAATAGTGCTTTAAGCCAAGTGTTTGCTAAATATGATGCCACAACACAATTGGCTATTGAAGATTCAATCAATGCTTATTACACAAATGGTTCTGGCGAACTTGGAGCATTAGACATTTTTGCAACAGGCAAGGAAAACGAAACTTATAAAAATCTTGCAGTAGGTGGTCTTGTTGGTCTTGTTAATGGCGGAAGTATGACCATCAGCTATTCAAAGATTAATGCAATATCAAATTCAAGCAATTTTGCAGGCGGTGTGATTGGACAAATTGACACAGCAGGAAGAACAACTTATCGCCCAGATGATGGCAACAAAGAATTTGAAACAAACTATCTCATGAATGAAGTTTATTCAACAGGAGATGTGCGTGCTAAATTTGACACAGACATGGCTAAGAGCGGAAGAGCAGGCGGAATTGTAGGTCGCATTAAAGAGAACTCTCACGTTTCACTCATGGCAGTCAATGCAATTAATAAATTTACAGTTAAAAACTATGCAACAGGCGAAGATTTTACAAGTGGCGATTTTATCAATAATGGTCAAACTTCTTTTGCAGGCATAGGCGTTTATGCAATCGCAGGCAAAATTGAAGGCGTTTATGATAAAGGGGCAAATGGCGAATTAATATTAAATCAAAATAAACTTAAAAATACACTTTCATTTATAGATATTGCACAAACACAAGGGGAGGGCGACGATGTTAAAGTTAACCATTTCCCATCTGTTGGCTTTGTTGCAAATTATGAAATAACTCCAGTTTCAAACCTTGTTAATGTCAAGTTATCAGCATATGAAGACTATTCATTTGAAAACAAAACACAAAATGATTTCTATGTTGAAAATTACACTGGTTTCACATCTGCAAGTTTTGGCTATCAAACAACATTTGGTGTGTTTATTGGTGGCAATGGACTTTGGAGCACAGAAAATTGGGAACAAACAGACAATAAACTCTTCCCAGAAATTCGTTACACCATTGCAAAAGAATCATTTGTTTGGCTTGATGCTTATGATGCAAGCATAAGAAATGCAATTCGAGAAATGACGGCTTCTTCAAATGTCGAAGTTAGAGTTCGTGGTTATGAAAGTCAAGGCTCAAATAAAGTTATAGATATTGACCTTCGCACAATCATTGATTCAATCACAGGTTTAAGTGATGGCAGTGTCACAGCGTATGCAGGAAGAATTCTTACAAATAAAGAAGAATGGGGTGCAAAAGAAAATGGCGAAGCACCAAGATTGCTTCTTTCAAAACCACTTTTCTCAAGTGTTGGTGGAATTAATGCAAAAAATTTAATAATTGAATACTCGAAAGAAAATTATAATCCAACTGGAAATACATTGTTTGATGATCCTTTCAATTCACCGGGAAGGTCAGATTATGCAGGGGCATTTATCAAAGATACAATTTCAAACGCTTCTTTCTCTAATATCGAAATTTATGTTAAAGATACAATCTATTTGAGAGGCAGCAATAAGGGTAATTATGGTTTGTTGGCAGCAAGCATGGAAAATTGCAACATTCAAGGCGTGAAAATTTTCAACCAATCTAGTGGAAATCCACTTATTGATATTTTCGGTGCTAGCGGAGTTGTTAACGTAGGCTTAATTGCAGGAGAATACAGTCAAAGTACACTTTCAACAAGCGATTTGACTATAAGCGGATTGGAACTTACTACTCAAGGTCTTGAAGCAGGCAATACTCGCAAAAATAATATAATCAGCTTTAGTTCGGGAAAGGCAACTTCTGCAAATATTGGCGCATTCTTTGGACATGTTGCGAAAGAAGCTACATGTCAACAAAACTTAAATTTCAGACTTGGAAATATTCAAAATGATGGCAATTTTGACAACTTCTCGGTGTTAAATGTTCAAGATTTAAATGCTGGAAGTGTCAATATTGGTGGTCAAGTAGGCTTGATTGAAAATGTCGCAGGAGAACTTGGCTCATTCAGTAAAAATCAAATTGCCATTGAATTGCGTGAAGATCTCTCTAAGTGTAATGCAGGTTTAGTTTTCGGACAAACTGTTGGAACTTATCACATTGGTGCTCAAGGAGAAATCAAGAAAATTGAAGGCAGTATTAAAACATTTGATAAGTCTGCAATAGGAAATGCTAATCTTGGTGGTTTAGTAGGCGAGGCAAACGATACTTTAACACTAACAAATATTTCAGCAGATGTTCAAATCTCAGGGGATGGCAACAATAATTGGGGAAATGAAACCTCAATTGAAAGATTTATTGACAATTTACCATATTCTAATGATGCTAATACTATGCCATCAATGATTGAATCAATCAATGTTTCAAAGTCAGCAAATATTGGTGGTCTTGTAGGGCAAGCCCAATATTTAATTTACAACGGCTCAGAAAACCAAGCAAATATCATCAATGAAAATCGTTTGCCTTTAGCAGTGACTTTGATGGGAGAACCTTCATTATTAACAACCAATAATGGACGCGTAAATATGGGTGGTATTGTAGGTCAAGCAATTCAAGCAAACATTTCAAACAAGGTTATTTCAAATGCAACAATGTATTATAACTTTGAATCTACTCAAACTACTAGAGCATCAAAAATTACAGCACCTTATGCAAACTTAGGTGGCTTTGTTGGCTCGATTAGTGGCTCTGAAACTAAAGAAAATCTTAGTGATCAATCTTCAACCATTTCAGGGAGCAAAGACACTGGGGGCAATGCAACATTAACACAACTTGTCCGCACACATTTCTTTACTTTTGGCAATGCAGTTGTTGGCGGAATTGTCGGCGATAGTCAAGTCAAAGCAGACCTTACAATTCAAGGCACAAGTTTTGGTGGTGCACATAAAGTTTTGGGTGGCAATACAGCTATTTTTGGTGGAACTATAGGAAATCAAAAAGAAGGAAATTTAATTCTAAAAAATAATGTCAACTATGGTGATTTCTTCAACTTTGGAAACACTAAAATTTCAACATTTATCTTTGGTGGACTAATTGGCTCTGGCAAAACTGACACCGAAGCAGAAAACAACTATAGTTTGGTTACAAATCACAACACTTTGGTTGCAAAAGATTGGGCAGACAATAGTGTAGGTGCATTGTTCGGTCAAGGTGTAGGTGGAATCGAAAAAGAAAGCGTTTCGGCTGATGATAGTTTAAAAAACAACTTCTTCAATCATGCTCTTTCAATGGCAACAGACAAGTTTGGCTCAGATATGGGTTATGCAACTGCTTATACTGACGCTGACTCTCAATTTAGAGGTTATGGGGCAAATAAAGTTGTTGCAAAAAATGAAGACCAAAAAACAAATGCAAATATTCTTAAAGCAATTGAAAATGGTTTTTCTGCTGGTGGAATTAATACAGAAGAATTCGTTGTATCTTCAATTCAAGGCTTTAAAGATTTAATCAAAGATACAGACACTGTTGAAGGCACTAAATTTAACCCAATCATAATTTCTAAAGAAGAAAATGTTGAAAATCAAATAGATTACACAAGACAAAAAGACGAACAATATCTTTCAACAAATGGCATTAAGTATTATGCTTTGGGCGGAGATTTAAGGTTAGAGCTTACAGATAACACTGAGAATAAAATTAATCATTCATTATTTAAACAAACTCATGAATCAGGCGATAACACAAAAGCCGCTGACAGCACAAGAGAACTTAACAACATTGCTCTTATTGGTGACAGTTGGACTATTGATTATTTATCTAAAGTAGACTTTAATCATAAAGAAGAAACACTTCCAACACTTATCAACACCATTTCAAATTATGGTTTTGTAAGTGGACTTAATATTGTTTCAAATGTTGAAAGTGAAACTGTTACAACAGCAACAGTAAAAACAAAAACTCAAAATAATCAAAAAGGCGAAGTCACAACATTTGGCGAATATTATTATGGCGGTCTTGTCAACCAAATGACAAACGGCAAGATTTATTCTGTCGGCATTTCTGGTGCAATGAGCATTGGTGGAAGTGAATATATCACTATTGGTGGTCTTGTTGGACACATGAGCGGTGGACATATTGACGAATCTAACTCGGCAGTCAATGTGATTTATCGTGCTAAAGGCAAAGATGATGCTAAAACAACTGTAATTTCTGGGCTTGCAGGATATATTGATGGCAATGTATGGGTTAAAAATTCATACACTTCAGGCTCAATGTTCACATACACTTCAGCCGACCTTTACGCTTTGGCAAACAATTCATCAAACACATTAACATTATCTTCAGTTTACACAATTGCACGTATGGAAATTACAGATGTTACTACTATAGATGTAAAAGGAGAAAGACAAATTGTAAATTCAACTTCAGTGGCTAGTAAATACTATTATTCAAAAGCAGCAAGTGAAGTTGAAGAAAGCCTTTTTGAAAATAAGAAGAATTCAATAAATGAAAGTTTGCTTACTGACACAACAACACCATATGACTGGCAAGCAGATTATTCATACAACTATCACTATCCAATTCGTAAAAACATTTATACTCATGCAACAAGCTATTATGTTCAAGCAGATAAACTTGAAGACAATCAAGAACGAGGCATTGAAAGATGGGTTTATGAACGAGTTGCAACAAATGCTTTAGATGTATTAGGCAAAAAAACATCTGACGAAAAATCTTATTATTACGGCATTCCAAACGCTGAAGTTTTGGAAAACTTAAAAGATGTGGGCGACAACTCATCAGAATATTTAACATTAGGCACACCAAAACTTGTTCTTCTAAATAATTTAGATATGGACAAGGCGTATGATAAATGGACTTCAATATCAATAAGCAAAATAGGGTTTGTTTTTGACGGAAATAATAAAGCAATTAAAAATTTAAAATGTGCATTGTTTGATACCATTGGAGAATCAGTAGTAAAAAGTAATGTAGATGGAGTTGGATTCCCTGTTATAGTTATTTCAGAAGAAAAAAATATTAATGTTAAAACTACTACAATTAGGAATTTTAGAATAGTTGACATGTTGCAAAAGGATGAGGGAAGTTCGACGGGAATAGCGGCTTTGGCGATTACAGTAAATAGAGCCAAAATATATAATGTATCGACACAAGGAGAAATAAATGGTATAAAAGGCAATTATAATCTTGGAGAAAACTTCCCTGCACATTGTGGAGGTATAGCAGCTTTCGCTAATTGTTCAGAGTTTAAGGGTTGTTCAAATTTAGTTAGTATTATATCTTATACAACAAATGAAGAACAAAATGATGAGTATAAGTATAACGATAAAACAGCCATTGGGGGAATTGTTGGTATAGCAACAAATACTACTTTAGATTACTGCAACAATGCAGGGGTTATAAATGTATTATGTGGTAGATATGTAGGCGGTCTTGTAGGTCAATTAACAAGCAATGCGTATGGCAAAAAAGTAGACATTTTTGGGGCAGAATACTATGGCTTAGTTCCAACAGGCGGCATAGACCATTCATACAATGCTGGTGGAATTGCAGTAGCATATAATAACACTGATTTCGCAAACAATGCCTATATTGGTGGCCTTGCAGGAGAGTCAGCGGTAAAAATTTGCAATTCATATAATACAGGCCTTATCAAATTTGGAACAAAGAGTTATGGCAAAAACAAAAATACTGGCGAAGATAATAAATATGCATCTTATATCGGTGGTATTGTTGGACGAATTCCAGCCGTTTCTAATGACGTATATCTACAAAATTGTTTAAACGAAGCTTCAGTAGAAGGACGAAGTAACTCTTCGTGGAAGTTTTCTGATGATAAATTGAGACTTAAACTTGTTCAAGGCACATCACATATTTATGTAAGTGGAATAGGTTATACAGATGAATTACGAGACTCGTATAGATACAACTTTGATGATTATAATTTCAAAAAAGATTTAGCAAGACAGCATAAAAAAAACAATTCACCTGATGTTGAGCATATTTTTAAAACAGTTTCAGTATCTAAAGAGGCAGAGATAATAATAAACGGAAATGGATATGCTGGGGGAGAAGCTATTGCTTGGTTTAACAAATCTGGAGCTGAATATATAGCTAATGGAAGCGAGATAGGTTTAGGTTTTGTTCAAAACACAGAATATTTTAGGTGGGCATACGGCGGTTGGCTTTATTCAAATTTTCTTGAAAGATACTGGAAAGGCTATGGTTCTCCTACAAAGGAACCATTTGGTACTTCTTCTGGAGACTTGAAAGGTTCTTCTGTTGAGCTTTATGAACATAGAAATGAAGGTAAGCAAGATTCTTATGGCGAAGACGGAAGTTTAAATTCAAGCGGAAATAAAATTGAAGTTTTAAGCTACGATAATTATGGTTTCCCTAAAGCTATAAGAATTCCTTATACAATTTATCAGAGTTTCTCTTGTTATGGCTGGTTTTCAAACTCAAAATCAAATGGGGTAAATACAGCCTATAAATCGTCGAGTATTGGTTATTTCTATTATTCACCGGACTATTATGTAGGGCTCAAAACGTGGAAACAAAGAAATGATTTTTCTGTAGGTAATGAAGAAAACAATATTCAAGGAAACCTAAGAGCAAATTATAAGCCAACAAAAGAAGATGACACAAATTACTCTTGGTCAAAATTAAAAGAAGAAATTACAAGTTTTGACAGCGGAAGCGCTGACGAAAAATATACTCAAATGTATATCAATGGCGAAAACTATTATGTCACACTTGGCGACGCTGAAGAGATTTATGGAATTTTGAAAAATGATGTTGCTGATTACACTGCAACTTATACCGTTGACGAAGGCCTTGGAGATGGTCAACTTCCAGCACTTGGCAGTGCAGATAAGTATCAAATTGTAATCAAAAGCAAAAACAATTCAGAAGTTCCAGAAAATCTTCTTACAAAAGTTACATCTTATGATTATAACGAAGATACCAAAGAAATTACTTTAGGTTTAAAAATTGAAACTTCAGAAAAAGATGTTGATTGGTCTGACTTTGACATTTCAATTGAAGCTAATTACACCGAAACCAAGGATGTAGACTTATCTGGATTAAATATTGAGTATAACAAAGATTCTGGCGAAGTAACAATTAACTTGGATGATGAACAGATTGAACAAAATCAAGATATTTTAGATTCAACAGGGGTTTATAAAGTAAAAGATAATACAGGAAAGATTTACTATCTCAACTTTAACGGTGCAAGTTTGATTTATACTAAAGATTTAAGTTATAACGGCACAACTGTAAATACTGAATCTTTAACACCAGCCTACTTCAAAAATAAATTTTTATCTTTTGAAAAAACGACTACAATTAAACATGAAATTGAATACACAAATCTTAAAGATTTTGACAAAGACAATTCATATGTAGATCACAAAGTAACTCTTCCAAGTGATAGAATTGTCACTGTGACACAATCACACGAGACAATAAACTTTAGTGAAGAAAACAATATTTCAGTTTCTAATGGAAGTTATCAAGAAGTGTATGAATATAACGAAATTTCTGGCAATATTAAATTCAACTCTTCAATTCCATATGAAGAGCCTGAAACAACAGACCCAGAAGTTCCTGTTGACCCAGAAGCTCCAGTAACTATTCAAAGATATTTAAAAAATGGCTCGACAACGATTGCTACTTTAACTTACACTTTAGAGACAAATGAAGATGACACAAAATTATACAACTTGACAGATGTTGAAATTAATAGGGCATCATTCACTGAATATGTTGACGGCAAGGAGATGATAGTTTCTCTTACTAAACAGGCTGACAATTCTATTAATTATTCTATTTCAAATGATGAGCATGCAACAGTAAGTGATTCTAACACAACAGCTGTGGAAAACATTATTTCAAATTTGACTGTTTCTGAAGAAGATGTGACTAAATCATATACTTTTAACAGCACTCAAAAACTTTATGGATATAAAGATATTAAATTCACATATTCTCTTCCTACAGATGTTGCAAGAGCAGGTGTTGTAAATGGCAACAGATTGCTTGCCAAGTATGATGGCGTTTGGTCTTTAGGTGATGGTGTAAATGAAGAAACTATTGATGGATATAAATTTATAGTATCACAGGAAGGCAATAATTTAATTTTTACAAGATTGCATGATGGTGTAATTACAACCACAGATATTGAAAATCTTTTGGCTGGTTTAAAAGAAAGCTTGAATAAAATATCTATAGTTAAACAAATTACAAACCAAACATCTTGGACAATAACATCTACATTAGATGCATCTAAAAATATGGATGAAGTAAGCATTTTAGACGGAAATGTTAAATATTCATATGTTGAAAATTATTCGTATGACAACTTAGATTCAGGCTTAAATGTAGACACAACCACAGACAAGGGAACTGGAATTAAAGCAGAATCTTCATTGTCAGGCAATGTTGTTTCAACAACCATAACTGCAACCCCAAACACTCTTGGAGAAAATGATGGTTTCACAGTGCTTCAAGGCTCTTACACTTATGGAACTAAAACAGCAAACCTTACACAAAAGGTTGGAAATTTTAGCAACTTGCAAGTAACTGCCCAAGCATGCGAAAATGAATGGCTTAATTTTGAACTTAAATCAGGGGATGAAATTTTAAAAACTGGCGAAGGCGAAAATGCTAGTTTAAATTACTCAGTAAACAAACCTTTACAAGAATTTGAAATTTCAGCAAAAATAATCCGTAAGTTTATTGAACTTTCGGCTCAAAAAGATAGTGAGAACCAATCATTTAATTATTCGTTTAATATGCCAGTTACTTCAAAAGGAGAAAATGGATTAAACTATAACTTTGTTTATTCGTATGATTCAGCTCCAAGAATTTATGGTTTTGGCAATGTGTTAAAAAATGAAGATGAAATTTATTTCAGCTATGATATTGACTCAGAAGGAAATATTTCTTGGCTTAATAATGTAGGTGATGAAATATTGTATTATAATAGTTCAGAAAAAGCCTATTATAAACATTTCAAATCTGAAGTTAAAGATTTGTCAGACTACGCAATTGCAGAAGATGAAACTTTTGCTGGAGAGACATATTGGCAAACACCGATATACTATAAAAAACTAATCATAAATGGAAAAGAATATCAAAATGCTGTAAACTTAATCAATCGTAACAATACTTTAGATTTACCTTCAACTTTCAAATTTTATTATAACAATAATGGTGTTAAAACAGAGATTGGACATGTAGATTTGGAAAACTATAAAGGGGTTAAAGAAGAACTAAATATTACTTCATTACTTGTTTCTTCTAAGGGTGAATCAGATGCAGAGACTGCACCTATGGAATTATTGCCAACTGAAGGAAATTATGAGCATACTGCCACTATGTATTATGCCGATGCCGATGCAAAAACCAATAACAAACCATTTGCAGCAAAAGTTAAAACAACTTTTACTTCTGGTGACGGTGAAAAAAGCAGTTCTTATCAATATTTTGTATTTGATTATTATGAATTCTATAAATTTGACCAAGAAATTGAAGTTATAGAAGGAGAAGATGAAACTCAAGAAATTATTACAGACATTAATATTAAGTTGACAGAAGAAGAGTTGACAGGTGGTTTAATTTTTGATTCGTTTTTCAATGAATATAATGTTGCAGATTTACTAAAAGAAGTTCCTGTAAGCTTAAAAATTTCTGGAATGACTGAAAGTAGAACAGAAAACGAAGTTAAATATAAATTATTTATTGATGATGATAATACTATAACAAGCGACATGTTAAAAACTTCAGGTAAATATAGAAAAGATTGGATAACTACAGAAACTATAAGCACTAAAAATTTTGAAGGCAGTCTTAATGTTAGAGATAAAAATGTAGAAATAGTGTTTGATGTTCCAGTAAACGTCAAAGATTTAAATGTTGAAACAACTCATGGACGAGTAGATTTTTCTGATTATGTTAACGATGATGAGGCATGGGAGTTGAAAGACAACACATTAACCTTTAGTTATAAACCTAGCTCGATAGAAAATAATTTTAACATTAATGTTAAAAAAGCTTTTGCAGCGTCATTCAATGGGAAATTTAATGCGGAAGACACACAAACTGCAGAAGATTTAAAAGGTATCATTTTAGCAAAAAATCTCTATCTTCAAGAAGCACAAAACATAACCAGTTTCGGTGTTGAATTGATTGGTTATGATTATATGATTTCTTACTATAATGACCAAGAAACAAGTGTTCCTTTGTTCGGGACAATCACAAGTCCATTTATCAAAGACACCAATTTTGTTGGTCAAGTCAATGGTAATGGATACAACGGTAGTGAATATCCAAATTCGGGTATAATGATATATCAAAACAGAGCAGTTTTGGTAAATAAAGTTGAAAAAAATGCAACATTAAACGCAATTAACGTTTATGGCAGTTTTAGAAATGTTAAGTTTGATTCTAAGGGAGCTGCAGGCGTTGTTGGAAGAAATGATGGTCTTCTTCAAAGCCTAAACTCATTTGTTTCAATTAATAGTCTTAATAACAATTACACTTATGAAGAATATAAAGCAAAAATTGCAGGCATAAGTTATGTAAATAATGGCAATTTTAAAAATGTTGCATTCCGTGGAATTATGACTGCTGGAGATGGCAAGGAAGGTCAAGACGGAATGAGAGGTCTGAATGGGCTTGAAAGAATAAGCGCTAAGGACAACACATTTGCAAACGGAGAGCATAACAGTTTTGTTAATATAGATTTTGATGTGGAACATATGAAAGCCACCTCAGATAGTACTGTATATTTTAATTCTATAACTATAAATGCCTATGGTGAAAATGGCGAAAAAGGGAAAGCTGGTGGTGCTGGCGGGAATGCATATATCTACTATATAGATCGAGGCGAAGGTGAAACAGCTGAAGGAACCGGCGTAGATATAGTAAATAACGACGGCATAGCAAGGTCAGGTAATGGTGGTTCAGCAGGTGCAGGTGGCCCTGGTGGTCGTGGTGCTGATTGGTATGAACTTTTAAGAGTTGCACCAGGGGAAAAACAAACTGCTTTAAATAAGGCTAATTCGTTAAAATCTTTTCTGGAGAACAATGTTAGAGAGCTCAATCAAGAAGGTGGAGAAGGTGATTACTGGGCAGGCCGCACTAATTACTGGATGGCGAGGAATCATAAATTATATTATTTAGGCAACTATCTAATTTCAAGTTTTTATCAAAAGTTAAACGACCGGGGTCAACAAATTGCATGGTTCTATGATGGGAACCCTTTAGTTAGCAATGCAACTGAGGTAGGTTTGAAATCAATTAGATTTATGCCAACGATAGAAGGTAAAGACTATTATGGAATAGACGGAGGAGCAGAATCTAAGCTTTATATAGCCAACAATGGAGGAAATGGTGCAGTAGCTGGAACTGCAGGATCAGCAGGGGAATTATACTGTTATGGCTCTACTAAAATTGAAGAAGATGAGAATGCATTAGATCAATCTGATCTTAAAAATTTCAGCAATTGCAAGCAAGGAGAAAGCATTTCTGCCACCGGAGGTGATGGCGGAAGAGGCGGTGCTGGCGGGAATTATGCACTATTAGACAATTCTGTTTACAACGGCAGGCCTACTATGTGGGCAGAAGGATTTGTATCGATTAGAAGCGGATACGATGGAATAAGTTCAGCAGAATATAACGAGCTTAACTCTGACGGCCAAAAAGAGGCCAATGAAAATACTTCTTCAAGCAATATGGCTATGGTTGGAGATGATTGGCAAGACATTCGTTATTTCACTGATCCTTCCAATCCTAAATGTGAAGAACTCACAGAAGGTGTGTTTGCAAAGCGAACTAGGAGTTAAACATTTCTACGCTTTCAATTTCAACACTTTTAGCAAAATAGGGTCTTGAAAACTACAAAAAACTGAGCAAAAGCTCAGTTTTTTATGCTTATCTTATCTAAAAGAAAAAAGTAAAACTTATATTGTTTACTTTTTTCTTTTTTTGTGTTAGAATAGGTTATGCTTAAAGACGAAATTATTAAAACTTGGGATTTCTTGGCTTTAGTCAAGGAATGTGAGAGCGACAAATTGTCTAAATCTTTGCTTTTCATCAGCAAAGATAATTTATATTCTTTTGAATTTTGCAAAGCTATTGCTTGTCTTATTTTTGACGGAGAGTTTGACGAGAAAAGTGAAAACAATTTAAAGGTTTATGCGAACTCGCATCCTGACTTAAAGGTTTTCCCACTTAAAGACAAGCTTGTTGTTGCTGATGCACAAGAAATTGTTGCCGAGAGTTTTATTAAACCTATCTTTGCTGAAAAAAAGGTTTTTATTATTAAAAACATTGACGAAGCAATGGAAGTCGCTCAAAATAAATTACTCAAAATTTTGGAAGAGCCACCAAAGAATGTATATTTTTTGCTTACTTGCAATAATTTAAACAAAGTTTTGCCAACAATAAGGTCAAGATGCAACAAGACCGAGCTTAAAAGGCTTGATGACGAAATTATTAAAAAACTTATTCATGGTGCGGGTGAGGAAGAAGAAAATCTTGCTGTTGCTGTAGGTGATGGACAGATTGGCAAGGCTTTAGATTTATGCAAGAAAAAAGATTTTGTGTCGCTTTGCAAAGACGCTGCAAGTGTGCTTACAAAAATGAAAACAAGCAAGGAAGTTTTAATTTTTTCTAAAAAACTTCAAAATTATAAAGATGAGTATTTGTTGATACTTGAGATTATTTCAATTGCAATTAGTGACTTACTAAAAATTAAAGCAGGGAAAAACGATTTGCGATTGACGGGTTTTGAACATGAGTTTGAGCCTGTGGCAAGTGAATACACAGTGCGAGCATTATGTGAAATTTCTTTTCTTATTGATAATGTTGTCAAAGAAAAATTCTATAATGTCAATTCGACGCTTTCACTTGAAAACTTTTTATTAAATATTTTGGAGGTTAAATATCTATGCAAATAGAAGTTATTTCAGCAAGGTTTGCAGGCAACAATCATTCTTATTATTTCAGTCCGAATGGACTTGAACTTAAAAAAGGAGATAAGGTTGTTGTTGAAACCGAAAGGGGCAAAGACCTTGTCACTATTGTTAAAGAAAAAGAACTTATTGACGCTTCACTTTTAGAAGATTCACTTAAAAATGTGCTTAAAGTGGCAAGTCAAGAAGAAATTGACAGTGCCATAAAAAACCAGAAGATTGCCGAAGGATATTTGAGCGACATTAAAAAAATTGTGGCTTCTTTAGGGCTTGAAATGAAAGTTGTTTCTGTTGAAAGTAATTTCAACTTATCTAAATTGACTGTAAATTTTACAAGTGAAAATCGTGTGGATTTTCGCGAACTTGTTAAAAAACTTGCAGAAAAATATAGGGTTAAAATTGAACTTCGCCAGATTGGGCCACGTGATGCTTCACGCATATTAGGTGGGTTTGGGCCTTGCGGGAAAGAAGTTTGTTGTCATCAAGGGGTTGGAGTTTGTGACCATGTTTCAATTAAAATGGCAAAAAATCAAGGCTTATCACTCAATCCTAACAATATAAGTGGTTTATGTAACAAGTTGTTATGTTGTTTAAGTTATGAAAATGCAAATTATGTTGAATTGCTTAAAATCATGCCAAGAGTTAACACATTTGTCAAAACGCCAGACGGCGAAGGCAAGGTTATATATTGCAATCTTTTACAAAAAAAGGTTGATGTTCGTTTTGCCGATGAAAACTCTTCAGAAATTAAAACTTATGATGTTAAAGATTTAAAATTTAAAAACGAATAGGTTTTTATATCTTACTTTTCTTTAAAAGAAAAGGGCACCAAATGTGCCACGACTACAAAAAATATAAATTATTATGATTTGCCAAAATGAAAGAATTGAAGATTTGGGGTGTGGGGGTTTAAAAATTATTCAAAACAAAGACCTTTATACTTTTACGTCGGATTCTGTAATTTTGGCTAATTTTTTGAAGATAAAAAACAATGAAGATGCGGTTGAAATAGGTTGTGGCTGTGGAGTGATTTCAATTCTTGCAACCGCCAAAAATAAGTGCAAAAATATTAAAGCGTTTGAAATCAACAGTCACATGGCAGGCCTTGCAAAGCGAAATATTGAACTTAATAATTTGCAAGAAAAAATTGAAATCATTCTTGATGACGTTAAAAATTACAAAAAATATATCAAAATTGGCGAAATTGACGTGATTTTTTCTAATCCGCCATATATGAAAGAAATAGAAGAAAAGCCAAACCTAAACAAAACAAGAGAATTTGCAAGGCATGACAACCTTTTAAAAATTCAAGATTTATGCAGGTGTGCAGGTCAGATGTTAAAGTTTGGTGGAAGATTTTATGTGGTTTACTGTGCTGAGCGAAGTGCTGAACTTATTGTCGAACTAATCAAAAACAATTTGCAACCAAAAACTATGTTTTACACTGAAAATGGAAAAGGCAAAGTTGTTTTAGTTGTTATTGAATCGGTAAAAGGTGGCAAAGTGGGGGTTAAAGTTTTGCCAAACCTTGTGACCAATGAACAAAATGGTAAATTTTTAGAAAAATTGCAAACAAGAAATTTTATAGAATAAATAAAAAACTAGCCATTTTTAATTATTGTTCATTTTGTGAAGTGGTGCTGATATCATTTACAACATCCATAAAAGTTTGGCTGTCAATTTCACCTTTTTTGTAAGCTATAAACACTTGTTTAACTTCAGAGAAATCAATGTTATTTGTATCGATATATGTTTTTGCTTTTTCTTTGATATTTTTTAAAATAGGGGTTGCCTTGTCATAATTGTCTTGGTCACTCATTTCCACCTGCACAACCATACTTTTCTCTACACATGACAAATTATTTTCAAGCCAAGCTTCACATTGCTCGTGAAGATTTTTTGCTTGACCAAAATCTTTAAAATTAAGATATTTAGAAAAAGGTGTTGCTTTTTCAACAAGGTCAAGCGTCCAAAGTTTCATAACTTCGGACACTTCTTTGTCACATTCTTCTTTGTTTAGCCAAATACATTTAGTGCCATTTTCTAAAGGTATTATTGGTGCACGACTTGTCACTTTTTTATTTTGCCCGCCCAAATTATAGACTGGTGAAGCATCTTTATTTTCATAAATGAGAGATTTTCTTCTTTCTGTTTTACACCTTTTAATAAGATAACTTTTAGGGTTATACAAAAGGTTGAAAGCAACCCGAAGCCCTGCATGATTATGGTCGCTATAACTATAATTGCGAGTACCGTTGAAAAGTCCGAAAGCAACTTTACAATCTTTGCCGTTAAATGAATTTCTTAAAAAGAAAGAACCTTTGTTATATTCGTCAAATTCCCAAACATTTTCTTTCTTTACTTTTTCAGATAGTTCTGCATTTACAAAGGCAGGAAAATTTTTCCATACTTCGTCAAATTCACTTATGCTTGGAATATAGGCATTTAATGTTATTTTTGACATAAATTTCTCCTAGTTTAAAAATTTGTTTTTAATATAATTAATTAAATAAATCTACATATAAAACATGCAACTATTGCACCTACTAAAGCGCAAAGCAGGGCAACAGGAATGGCATATAAAAGTTTTTTAACTTTGGTTTGTGAAAAATAAACTGTTGCAACATAGAAAATAGTTTCGCTTGATCCTAGAATTACACATGCACAACGAGAGATATAACTGTCAGCACCGAATTTTAAAAATACGTCATTTAACAGGGCATAACTTCCAGAGCCAGTGAATGGGCGAAGTAAGATAAGTTCAGAGAGTTCACTTGGAATACCTAAAAATGAAAAAACTGGGTTTAAAACATATGCCAATAAATTGGTTATTCCACTAAGTCGAAGAAGTGCAACTGCTATCATAATGGTTGCGATGAAAGGAAAGATGTCTAAGACGAGTGGAATTGCACCTTTTGCACCTTTAACAAAAGTGTCATAGGTGTTAACTTTTTTGAAGTAACTATATATAAATATGGCTATAAAAAGGATTGGAAGAATATAATTGCTCATATTTTTTCCCTTCCTTTTTTAATTTTTCTTTTTTCAAGAAAGGACGAAATGCTTTTGACTAAAATTATTCCCAAAATCGTTGTGACAATTGTGGCAATCAAAGTTGGCAGGATTATATCTGCAGGGTTACTACTTCCAGCACTTGCTCGAAGCCCAATAACCGTGCTTGGCAAAAGTTGAATGCTTGTTGCATTAAGAACTATTAACATAATCATAGCCGTGTTTGCTACGCCAGAGCCATCATCAAGTGCCTTCATGGCTTTAATTCCCATTGGAGTAGAAGCGTTGCCTAACCCCAACATATTTGCCGACATATTCATGGCAATCATTCGTTGAATTTCATCATTTTCTATTTTAAACAATTTTTTTATAATCGGTTTTAAAAGCTTTGCAAGTTTTTGACTTAAGCCGCTTGCATCGACAAGTTCTAAAATTCCAAGCCAAACTGCATAAACCCCAACAAGCTCGACGCAAAGTTTGAGTGCCCCACTTGACGCCGAAATCATTTCCGGCATAACAGAAGAAGGGTTTGTCCAAATTAAAAAACCAAGGCTTGTTACAATCATGAAAAACCAAATCTTATTCATAATGTAATATATGCCTTACTTTTCTTTTTGAGAAAAGCTTGCTTACTTTTCTTGACAAGAAAAGTAACAAAAGAAAACTAAACAAAATAACTTTTGTTGCACAAAACTTATTTTGTTAACCTTTTTTAATATCAAAGCAAGTTCATTAATGGATTGTTAAAAGTTAACGCTTTGTGTTTTTTAAAGAAAAATGCAAAACGTTTATATTTCTTTTGATAACTTTTCTTGTCAAGAAAAGTTGATAATAATTTTAAAACATGTTAAAATAAAAAGAGGAGAGAAAAATGTTTATAGATACGCACGCACACCTTACCGACGAACGATTTGACGAAGATAGAGAAGAAATAATCAAAAAAGCCTTTGATAGCATGACAGAAAAAATTATTACAAGCGGAGTCAATCTCGAAAACTCAAAACAAGCGGTTAAACTGGCTGAAGAGTATGAAAATATTTATGCATCTATTGGAGTTCATCCACAAGATGTTGATGGTGTTGAAGATAATACGCTAAAAGAAATTGAGAGACTAGCCTCATCTAAAAAAGTTGTCGCAATTGGCGAAATTGGACTTGAATATCTTGAAAATAGTCCTGATAGAGAATTGCAAAATCAAGTTTTTATTGAACAAATATTGCTTGCCGAAAAGTTAGAACTTCCTATTGTTATTCATACTCGCAATGCAATAGGTGACACTATGAAAATTTTAAGGGAATATAAAAATCATTTAAAATCAGGTGGCACACTTCACTGTTTTAGTGAAAGTCTTGAGATTGCTCAAGAAGCAATTAAGCTTGGTTTTTGCATTTCGGTTGGCGGAGTTTCAACCTTTACAAACGCAAAACGCTTGCAAGAGGCAATAAAAGAAATACCTATTGAAAATATTATTCTAGAAACCGATTGTCCATATCTTGCGCCAACACCATATAGGGGACAGAGAAATGACTCAAGTTTTATTCCTGTTATTGCAGAAAACTTGGCAAAACTTAAAAATTTAAGCGTGCAAGAAGTCGAAGAAATTACAACATTAAATGCAAGGAGATTGTTTAAAATATGATTAATCATGAATTTAAAAAAAAGTTCGGACAAAACTTTTTAAGTGACAAAAATCTTCTTGAAGCCATTGTTAGTGATGCCGAAATTTCAAATCAAGATAATGTTTTAGAAATAGGTGCAGGGGCGGGAGCGTTAACAACTCCACTCAGCCAAAAAGCAAAAAAAGTTGTTTCTTTTGAAATAGATAAGGATTTGCAAGAACCTTTAAAAAGTTTAAATTTAAAAAATACAACTTTTGTTTTTAAAGACGCTTTAAAAGAGAATATTCAAGATATTGAAAGCTTGTTTGTAGGCGAATATAAACTTGTTGCAAATCTGCCTTATTATATAACTACTCCACTTATCTTTAAATTTTTGGAAGAAGGTGAAAAGTTAAAATCGCTTACAATCATGGTGCAAAAGGAAGTGGCAGAACGGATTGTTGCCAAAGAAGGCGGCAAAGATTATGGTGTGCTTTCTGTTATGGTGGCTTTTTTTGGACAAGCAAAAATAACAAGAATTGTTGGCAGACAGATGTTTTTTCCACAGCCAAATGTTGACTCGGCTGTTGTTCATATTAAATGTGATAGAAAATTTCAAGATATAAATAGAAAAGAATTTTATAATTTTGTTAAAAATTGCTTTTCAATGCGAAGAAAGACAATCGCAAACAATCTTTCTTCGGCAATGAAAATAAGCAAAGAAAATTTAACAAAAACTTTGCAAGGTTTTGATTTATCTCGCCGTGCCGAAACTTTTAGTTTGGGCGAACTTGTTGAAATGTTTAAAAAGATTCTTCGCTTTGCTCAGAATGACAAATACGTGTTATACTAAATGTAAGAGAAAATTCATTTAAATAAATTTAAAAAATCTTATTCAAATCTTTAAATCGTTTGCATTTTGAAAATAAATTTGTTAATATATAAATATTAATAATAAAATTACTAAAAATAACTAAAGTAAAACTCTAAAAAATCTGCAAAAAAGGAGGAAAGATAATGTCTCAATTGGCGATATTCGGCATTGGCCCAAGTCTGTGGGATTATATTACCGTCTTTTTTGATAATATTATAAAGTTGGTTTATTTCATTTATGCCGCTGTTGCAAGTTGTCTTGACATCCTTCAATGCTTGATGCGTAAGCTTGCAGGTTTGGATACATATTGGATTAATGTTAGTGGAGACCTTGTCGAAGTTAATAGACAAGATCCAATCCTAGAATTTATTTATGGCATGCTTGGAATTGGACAAAATGCCAGTACATATTCAGCACTTTCAACAGTATTTTGGTCACTTGCCATTTTCGGACTTATCGTGCTTGTAATCAGCACTATCATTGCAATTATCAAATCTCACTATGGCGAAGATGTTAATAAAACAAACCCACTTGGTTATGTTTATACTGCAATTAAAGCTATATTCACTTTTGCAATTGTTCCAGTTGCTGTTATTTTAGGTATTTATCTTTCTCAATTCCTACTGCAAACTTTAGATAACATAACGGCGGGTGCAGCAACCGAAGATACTTTAAAGGGAATTTATGGTGATCGTGGTTTTGAGCAAGTTGCACCAAGTTCAACGGGCAGTTATACACATTATGATTATTTTGGTGGCGGCTCTACCAGCACTTCTCAAACATTCTCTGGTTTGATGTTTAGAACTGCAGGCTATAATGCAAATCGTGTTAGAAGAGGACAATATGACCCGCATCAACCAAACTTCTATACACATAATGGGTTTTTAGGTAATTTTGGCGGAGCTTCACAAGGAAATACTTCAGATTCTGATTGGTTGGCCTATCAAATTGATTATGCTTTTATGAATAATCTACAGATGAAAAATGCAATTTATGCGGGAACAGTTCTTGCTGAAACAGATATAAGACTTACTATTGCCAGTGTGGACTTCTTTACACTTGTTGGAGCAAGTAAAGGTTTTTCAAAATATAACGTAGGTCTTGTTTGGGCGTATTACTATTTATGGGATTTTAATATTTTTGTAGGCTTTGCTTCAATTATTGTAGGCTTTGGACTGCTTACCAATATTATCATTGGTCT
The DNA here is from genome assembly GCA_947088415.1 of uncultured Bacillota bacterium. Classification (GTDB taxonomy): domain Bacteria; phylum Bacillota; class Clostridia; order Christensenellales; family UBA1242; genus Caccovivens. The sequence goes on from CAMUGK010000005.1 coordinate 29,366, forward strand.
TATGGCAAGACTTCTTCAAAGTGCCGCTCTTTTCCTTATATATCCTGCTGTACTTGGGCTCGCTCCGCTGGA